>DASXNS010000030.1:0-4901 GCA_036494865.1 Chthoniobacterales bacterium
GTCTGCCCTCGCAAACGAATTGGACTTCATGGAGTTCATTCCCAAGCGATCACGCGGCGCTGTTTTTCGCGTTGGCCTGGGGTGTTTGGCGCGCATCGAAACGGGTGGGCCCGGTCCTTCTTCTCTACGTCATCATCATGATTTGTCTGCCGCGATTGTACGTTGGCATCCATTACGCGACTGACGTCATCGCGGGCGCGGTAATTGGAATTGGATTCAGCATGCTATTTTCGATCCCTATTCTGGATCGCTTTGTCTTGCGTCCGCTTCTCAAATGCGAACAGCGCTGGCCGGGAGCGTTTTATTTCCTCCTCTTCACTCTGACGTTCGAAATCGCGAGCCTGTTTTGGGATGTCCGGGTCGCGTTGAGTCTTGCCGATTTCTCCGTTTAGAATGTGCGAGCGGGGATTTTTTGGCGGCCTGGCTCGCGGCGTCATGGACCGGAATCAGGGGTTAGCCGGCGTCATTGACGGAAAAGCTTCATCGGTTCGGAGCGCGTTCTTCGAAAAGAGCGCTTGGCAACAAAGAAGCATCCGCGTAAACACAAGCTTCACGTGAGAAAAGAAGTTTTTGTTTGTGACAATTGTGGGATGCGCAAGCGGCTCGACAGCTCGCAGCGCCACTGGTGCGAAGAGTGCAAAACTCCCAGCCCGGTCGAGCTGCGGCCGGCCCGTGACAAGCGACCATTACCGGCACCTCCTTCGAACGAGCCCGCGAAACGCTGAGCGTTTGTGGTCTGCGCCTGCGGATTTTCTAGAGCGCACGGCACGGGAGTTGCATCACGAAAAGGGAAACAAATCCGTCCGCCGTGCCGCTGAGTCGGCCGGCGCAGATGACCGACTACATTATGAAATCTCTCATCGCCATTCTTTTCAGTTTCCTCTTTTGCTCCTGCGCCGACATGTATGTGACCAGATCCAACGTGGCCGGCTCTGGCGGCGTCGGCTCAGCGGGCTCTGCCTCTTCCGATTCAAAAGACTACGGCTCGAAGGGCGTTTACATGACGACGAATTGCGGCGTCGGCGCGAGCGACCCGATCGCGATTTATATTCGTCCTTTCTGCATCGATAACGCCATCTTCAAGGGCGACCAGACCGCCGCCGAAGGCGAGATGCCGATCCGCAAAGCGCTCACTCCGGTCGAATTTGCCGGCGACCTGAAAGAACAACTCGAGCTGATCGCTCCCGCGCGCATTCTCAAAGAGGGCGAAACGCCGCGAGTCGGCTGGCTGGTGGAAGGCGAATTTACGCTCGTGAATGGAGGCAGCGTGGCCGGCCGGTTTCTGCTCGGAAATCTCGGCGTGGGCGCTTCTGCGCTTGCGTTGCACGTCAAAGTTACCGACGTGGCGAAAGGTCTCGTTGTTTACGAGTTCGATATGTTTGGCGGCAGCGGACTGCAGGGAAAATTTGGGTCGATCCGGGCCGGCGGCCTGGGCCGGGCGACATCGTTTGATCTCGTGAACGCGGCGGAGCGAATTTATCTGGTGCTGAGCCCGAACGCTTTCCGTTACGGCACGCGGGCCAACGTGGCTCTGCATTAAACCATAGTCGCCTTCACCTCGAGAGCGTCTGTGCCGCGTTTTCCGATTGGCGGTTGCCAAGGCACGCGCGACGATTAAGCTGCTCCGGTTTTACGCTGCCGTGACATTTTCCCGCTGCTTTTTCATCTTTCTCTTTTCGTGCGCTTTTTGCTTCGCCGCGCCGCACGCGCTTCATGCGGCCCGCGCTTTCGTAATCGCCGATTCTCAAACCGGTTTTGTTTTGGAGCAATTGGAACCGAAACAAAAACGGCAGGTTGGCAGCTTGACTAAGATCGCAATGGCGATGGTGGTCCTCGATTGGTCGGAAAAGAAATCGGGCGACTTGAATCAGCTCGCGACGATTCCGCCTGAAGCATTCGTCGGTACTGGCGAAAATCGGATCGGGTTTCAGCCGGGCGATGCGATCACGCTCCGTGATTTGCTTTACGCCGCGCTCGTTCAATCCGACAACGTTGCCGCCTACGCGCTGGCGAATCATGTCGGCATTGCGCTGCAATCGATTATTCCCTCATCGAACAGCACTCCGATTAGCGCTTTCGTGGCGCAAATGAACGCGCTGGCGAAACAGCTGCGGATGGAGCGGACGCGCTTTTTGAATCCCCACGGCATCGACGAAAATGAGCGACCGCTTCCCTATTCGACCGCGGAGGACATGACGCGGCTGACCCGTTATGCGATGAACAAAGCGGGCTTTCGCTTTTATGTTTCGCAAAAGCAGCGGCAGATTTCTTTCAACCGGCACGGGAAGAAAATGGGGTACTTGCTTCGCAATACGAATGAGCTGTTAGGCATAAACGGAGTGGACGGCGTCAAGACCGGCAGCACCGCGCGCGGGGGCGATTGCCTCATTCTTTCCGCGCAACGCGAATCCCAGGTCATCAAACAGGGCGCGCAGACAGCAGTCTTTCCGCGCCATCTAGTCATTGTCATTCTTGGCAGCACCAATCGCTTCGAGGAAGGCGCACAACTGCTCGCGCGCGGCTGGCAGCTTTACGATCAATGGGCCGCGGGCGGCCGAATGGTCGATCCGCAGAAGACGCTCTAACCACTCGTTAGGCCAAATGACCAAGCCCCGGATCGGCGTGCTGACCAGCGGCGGGGATTGTCCCGGCTTGAACGCAGTCCTGCGCGGCGTCGTCCTCGCGGCGGAAAAATTAGGCTGGGAAGTTCTCGGCTTTCTCGATGGCTTCGAAGGCTTGCTTCCGCCGGGAAATTACATGGTGCTCGACCGGCGCCGCACCGCCGGCATCATGCCGCGCGGCGGAACGATTATCGGCACGACTAATCGCGGTCATTTCGTCGCGAAGGTAGGAGCGGGCAATCGGACGGAAGTTTCTGACGACGTGATCGCGCAGGCGCGAAACGTCCTGAAAGATCTGCAGGTCGATGGTTTGATTATCGTCGGCGGCGACGGATCGATGGTGACGGCGCTGCAACTCCAAGCGGCTGGGATCAATTGCATCGGCGTCCCGAAAACGATCGACAACGATTTGGAAGCGACTGCGATGACATTCGGTTTTGATTCCGCCGTTGCGACGGTGATGGACGCGCTCGATCGTTTGCACACGACTGCCACCAGCCATAAACGGGTCATGGTGCTGGAGGTGATGGGACGGCACGCGGGCTGGATCGCTTTGCATGGCGGGATCGCCGGCGGCGCGCACGTCATTTTGATCCCGGAGATTCCGTTCGATTACGACAAGATCGCGGAAGCAGTGAAAGGCCGGGACGCGCGCGGCAGTCTTTCTACTTTGGTGGTCGCCGCGGAAGGGGCGTGCCCGCGCGACGGCCAAGTGGTGATGCGCCCGAATCAAGAAGGCGAATATCGGCTCGGCGGAATCGGCGACATCGTTGCGCGAGAAATCGCGCTGCGCACCGGCAAGGAAACGCGTTGCACTGTTCTCGGCCATTTGCAGCGCGGCGGCGCGCCCACCACGCTCGACCGGATTCTCGGGACACGCTTCGGAGTTCAAGCGGTGAAGTTAATCAATGAAAAACAGTTCGGCTCGATGGTGAGTTACCAAAACTATCAGGTCCGGCATGTGCCGATCGCCGAGGCGGTCAATCGCTTGAGACTTGTCTCGCCGGACAGCCAGATGGTGCAAACGGCGCGCGACGTTGAGATCTCGTTTGGTGATTAGAATTTTTCTCTCGAGACGGCCACAAAGATCACAACAGGATAGGTCGGTTTAAATAAATTCCTTCGTGTCCCGTCGGGGCCTTTGTGCGAGTAATCGCCCAGGATGAAAATTGTTTTGGCCTACTCGGGAGGTCTCGACACCTCGATCATACTTCATTGGCTGCGGGAGAATTATCAGGCCGAGGTGATCGCTTTCTGCGCGGATATCGGGCAGGAGGAAGAACTCGAGGGGCTCGAAGCGAGAGCCCTCAGCACCGGCGCGGCGAAATGCCTCGTCGAGGATCTGCGCGAGGAATTCGCGCGCGATTTTATTTTTCCGATGATGCAGGCGGGCGCGATTTATGAAGGCCAATATTTTCTCGGCACGAGCATCGCGCGCCCCTTGATCGCAAAACGGATGGTGGAAATCGCGAGGGCCGAGGAGGCCGATGCGATCGCGCACGGCGCGACAGGGAAGGGGAATGATCAGGTGCGATTCGAGCTGAGCGCGGCCGCGCTCGCACCGGAGTTGCGGGTGATCGCGCCCTGGCGCGAGGAACTTTTTCGGGCGCAATTTCCCGGGCGGGCGGAGATGATTGCCTGGGCCTCCGCGCGCGGCATTCCGGTCGAGGCGAGCGCAGAGAAGCCGTACTCGATGGACCGGAATCTTCTCCACATCAGTTTCGAAAGCGGAATGCTGGAGGATCCGTGGTTTGACGCCAGCTCGGAAGGAGCGCGCGGAATGTACAAGCTTTCGGTCTCGCCCGAAGACGCGCCTAACGAGTCAGAATATATCGAGCTGGAATTCAAAGAGGGAAACTGCCGGGCGGTAAACGGGAAAGCGCTTTCACCGCGCGGTGTGATGCAAACGCTCAACAAGATCGGCGGCAAGCACGGGATCGGGAGAGTCGACCTGGTTGAAAATCGTTTCGTCGGCATGAAAAGCCGCGGAGTTTATGAAACACCGGGCGGCGCGATTCTGCATTTTGCCCACCGCCAAATGGAGACGCTGACAATGGATCGCGAAGTAATGCATTTGCGCGACAGCCTAATTCCGCGTTACAGCACCTTGGTTTATAACGGTTTTTGGTTCGCGCCCGAACGGGAAGCGTTGCAGGCGCTCGTCACGGAAACACAACGCGACGTGACGGGCGTGGTGCGGTTGAAACTTTACAAAGGCAACATCATCGTCGCGGGAAGAAAAAGTCCGAAGAGTTTATACGATCCGCAAATCGCGACGAT
>DASXNS010000031.1:0-2908 GCA_036494865.1 Chthoniobacterales bacterium
TAGACGGCGGCGGAGTAAATCTTAGCCAACATCGTCCGCGCAGGGTGGCAGAGAGCGCTTCTAAGTAAAAGTCGATTTCCACCGCCGAAGTAGGGCGCTGGTCCGATTTTTTGCCAGCCGACAAGCTTCTATTTTGCCGATTAATCAGGCTGCCCGGCCGGGCAGTTGTTCTTACCAAGAAAAAGTGCCTGACAATGTTGGCTTAGAAATATTGAACAATACGCATCCACCCACTGTCAGAAATTCGATATTTAACGTTGTTAACTACTTTGCGGCATGTTAAAACTTCAAAGTTACGAGCGGGTAGGAAACGTAACAACCCAAATTTTATCCGCCCCAATCCCTCACCTTTCCCATGAAAAGTTATATGGCTGCCGAAGATAGCGATACTGGAATAAAGATTTACCTCCGAGAGATCGGACAGATCCCGCTTCTCACCCCGGATCAGGAAATCGAGCTGGCCGCGAAGATCAAGAAGGGCGACCGCGAAGCCCGCGCCCTCATGATCCGTTCGAACCTCCGTCTGGTGGTGAAGATTGCGCATGATTACGCCAATCTCGGCCTGCCGCTGCTCGATCTTATTTCCGAGGGCAACATCGGCCTGATGAAAGCGGTCGAGCGTTTCGATCCCGCGAAAGGTGGAAAGCTCAGCACTTACGCCGCCTGGTGGATCAAGCAATCGATCAAGCGCGCGCTGGCGAACCAGAGCAAGACCATCCGCCTGCCGGTGCACTTGGTGGACAAGATTTCAAAGATGCGCCGCGTCTCGCTCCAGATGAGCGAAGAACTCGGACGGGAGCCGACCGACGATGAGCTCGGAGAAGAAATCGGCATCGCCAGCGGAAAAGTGTCGCAACTGAAAACCGTTTCGATTCGCCCCGCTTCGCTCGATGCACCGATCAGCGATGATGATTCGACTGAATTCGGCGAGATCATGGGGGACGAAGAAGCGCAGACGCCGTTCGAACTTTTGCGCGACAAAAATCTTCGGAACGAAGTCGGCGGCCTTCTCGACGTTTTGGACGATCGCGAACGCAAAATCATTTTCTCACGCTTCGGTCTCGACGGCGGCAAGCCGAAGACGCTCGAAGAAGTGGGTAAGAAATTCGGCGTGACCCGCGAACGCATCCGGCAGCTGCAGAACATCGCGCTCTCGAAGCTGCGCCGCGCTCTGGGCAAGAAGGAACGTCCGGTTGATGTAGAACTGCCGGTCGAAGCCTGATTTGGCACGCTATTCTTTTCAAAGGCGCGCGACGGAAAACTGTCGCGCGCTTTTTGTTTTCCGGCATTTATTCCGCGGTGCGGAGCTGTACGCAATCGACCAAGGCCGCGCCGCCGCGCACATCGCTTAAGATCACCAAGTTGTCGCCCGGTTCGGCCAACGCAGCGTCGCGAAGATATTTTATCGCGGATTCAATCGTCCGATTTGGATCGTCCGTAAATTCGATCATGATCGGATAGGTGCCCCAGCAAAGGACAAGCTGGCGGTGGACTTGCTCGCTCGGAGTGAAAGCGAAGATTGGCGCTTTTTCCGGGCGCATGTTGGAAACATAACGCGCCATCGTGCCGTGACGGGTGAAGACGACGAGCTTCGCGCGCGCGAGGGAATTAGCTAAAACCACGCCGGCGGCCACCGTCTTCTGCCGGTTATCCTCGAGTAACGCGTCCGAGGCCCAGCCTGCGCCGCCGCTGCGCTCAATACGGCGCGCAACGCGATCGAAAACCTTCACGCATTCCACCGGATAACGGCCAATGGTCGTCTCTCCACTGAGCATGATCGCGTCCGATTGCTCGAAGACGGCGTTGGCAACATCGGTAATTTCCGCCCGGGTCGGTAGCGGATTTTCGATCATCGACTCCAGCATGTGGGTAGCTACGATGACTGGTTTGCCGAGGCGGAGACAACGTTTCACGATTCGCCGCTGGATGATCGGCAGCTCTTCCATTGGGCATTCAATTCCCAAATCGCCGCGCGCAATCATCACTGCGTCCGCTGCTTTGATCATCTCGTCGATCTGACGCACCGCTGACTGGTCTTCTATTTTCGCGATGACCTGCGCCGTGCTCCCGAGCGTTTTGATAACGCTCCGGAGCTCATCAAGATCGCTTTTCTGTCTGGCGAAACTAAGCGCCACGAAATCGACCTTCAGCGCAGCGCCCAGCGCAACATCATCGAGATCCTTTTGGGTGAGCGGTGGAAGATTGACTCGCACCCCGGGCAGATTGATGTGGCGGCGCGAACCGAGCGTGCCTGGAGTCAACACCTTGCAGCGGATCCTGTTTTTTCTTTTTTCCAGCACGAGAAGTTGAATCACGCCGTTATCCACCAGGACCGTGTCCCCCGCAGAAATGTCATTGATCAGGCCGTCGTAATTTACGTCGACTGAATATGCTTCCTCGCTCTTTGCGCCGTGAACAGTGAATTCCAAAATATCGCCCGGCTGTAGCTGCAAGTCGGTCTTGAGGGCGCCGGTGCGAATGGCCGGGCCTTGCGTGTCGAGCAAGATCGCCACCGGACGGGGGACTGCGGCCGCGGTCTCCCGGATGCGGGGCACGATCTCGCGCACCCATTCGTGCGTTGCATGGCTCATGTTCAGCCGGAAAACATCGGCGCCTTCCTCCATCATTTGCCGCAACGTCTCGGTTTTTTCCGTGGCCGGCCCGAGGGTGCAGATGATCTTTGTCTTGCGCATCCGATTCAGGATTGAAGCGGACAGGGAGATTGCAAGGCGCTTCTTCAGCTCGTTAGGGCGAAGAGGGTTGCGAAAAGCCGTTCAGCGCGGTTGACTGCGAAGCGATGCACCAAAGCTCTTTCGAAAAGATGACTGCGTTTCGCCGCGATCATCTGGAGCGGCGCCGCGCTGAGCCGCTTGTCATTCTCGATTTGGGCAGCCAGGACATCAACGGC
>DASXNS010000032.1:0-2862 GCA_036494865.1 Chthoniobacterales bacterium
GACGCGATCGCGCAGCAGATCAAATCTAAAACCGGCGGAGCGTAGCCGCCATTTTTCTCGGAGAGCGAAGGGCGCCTGGTGGCCCCCGCGGTCTTCAAAACCGTTGTCGGCCCGTCCTGCGGGTCGGGGTAGGTTCGATTCCTATCCTCTCCGCCTAACGAGTTATTTAATACCGGAAATCCGAAACCGGAAACCCGAAACCGATCGGGCGCGATGAAACTCACTTCACTTTCCTCGTGCGCCGGTTGCGCGGCGAAGTTCCCGCAAGACGCGCTGCGGGAGGTCTTGCGCGATCTGCCGCAATTCAAAAATCCAAATCTCCTGGTCGGCTCCGCCACGGCGGATGATGCCGGCGTTTTCCGCATCGATCGCAAACGCGCGCTGGTGCAGACGGTCGATTTCTTCACGCCAATCGTGGACGACCCGTTTTCTTACGGGCAGATCGCCGCGACCAATGCGATCTCGGACATTTATGCGATGGGCGGCCAGCCGCTGACGTCGCTCAATCTGGTCGGTATGCCGGCGGACAAAGTCTCGCCGAAAATTATTAAGGAAATCCTCCGCGGAGGAATCGAGAAGGCGAAGGAAGCGAATTGCGTTCTCCTCGGCGGGCACACGATTCGAAGTCCGGAACCGATTTATGGAATGGCGGTGACCGGTTTGGTCTCGCCAAAAAAAATCCTGACAAATGCCACCGCGCGTCCCGGCGATTTGCTCGTTCTCACCAAACCGCTTGGAACTGGAATCACCACGACTGGAATTAAGCGTGGACTCGCTTCCTCTCGTCTCGCGAAAAAAGCAATCGCCCTTATGTGTCGCCTCAACATTGCCGGCGCGGAATTGGCCGAGCGCGCTTTGATCCGCACCGCAGTCGACGTCACTGGCTTTGGCTTGCTCGGGCATCTCACCTCGATATGTCGAGCCAGCGGTGTCGGCGCGGAGATTTCAGCGAAAGCGGTTCCCGCCATCGGCCGCGAGATTTTTTCGCTGATCGAACGCGATTGCGTTCCCGGAGGCAGCCGCCAAAATCTCGTCACCGCAAACGAAAACGTGAAGTGGAACGGCACAACGGACGCGATCCGAATTCTTCTCTCTGATGCACAAACCAGCGGCGGGCTTCTTCTCTGTGTTCCCGAAAAGTCTTGCCGCCGCGTTTTACAAATCCTGAAACGGCATCGCACTCCTTGCGCTGCGATTATCGGGAAGATCACGCGCCGGTCCGATCCGCTCATATGCATGAGCGCGTGAAATCACGCCGCGAGATTCCTGCGGTCGGGAAATTGCTCGCGCAGGTCCGGGCGGACGATCTTCCGCACGCGCTCGTCGTCCAGGCGATTCGCGATCAAGTCGCGCTGGAACGCAGGGGACAACGGCCGGAAAGCAAGCTGATCACAAGAATCGAGGCGGCGATCGAGCAACTTCGCCGGAGTCAGCTGCAAGCGGTCATCAACGGCAGCGGCGTTATTATTCACACGAATCTCGGCCGCGTTCCTCTCGCACCAGAAGCATTGCGTTCGCTCCATGAAGCCGGGCGCACTTATAACAATCTCGAGTTCGATTTAAATTCGGGCTTGCGCGGCAACCGGGGCGATTATGTGGAGCGCGCGCTCGCGGCAATTTGCCAGGCGGAAAGTGCGTGCGTCGTGAACAACTGCGCGGCCGCGCTCTTCCTCATCGTTCGCCATTTCACGAGGGAGAAACCTGTCGTCGTGATCTCGCGCGGCGAACTCGTCCAGATCGGTGGCGGTTTTCGCATTAGCGAAATTCTGCAAGCGGCGGGAGCAACCCTGCGTGAAGTCGGCGCGACGAACAAGACCACCGTGCAAGACTACGCGAAAGCGCTCGGCAAAGAGGCGGGCCTCATTCTCAAGGTGCATCAAAGCAATTTTTTTATGGATGGCTTTGTGGCGTCGCCCACGACCGCGGAGCTGGCGACGCTGGCGCGGAAGAAAAGAATTCCGTTCGTCGAAGATCTCGGCAGCGGCGCGATCGGCGCGACGGACGCGCTTGGCTTGGCGGAGCACGAGCCGACAGTCGCGGACACGCTGCGCGCGGGCGCAGATCTGGTTTGCTTTAGCGGCGACAAATTGTTCGGCGGCCCGCAAGCCGGCATCATCGTCGGGAAGCGGCGCTTTGTTTCCGTGCTGAAGCGGCATCCGCTTTTTCGCGCTCTTCGTTGCGACAAACTCATCCTGGCCGCGCTTCAAGCGACGGCCGAACTGCATCTCGCGAAAAAATCCAGCGCCATTCCGGTCCTCAGTTTTTTGGCAACATCCGCTGCGGAATTGCGGCAGCGCGGAGAATCGATTGCCGACCAACTGCGCGGTCTGCCGATCGAAGTGCGCCTCGAACAGACGCATTCTAAAATCGGCGGCGGCGCCTTGCCGCGTTCCAGGATCGATTCGTTCGCCATTGCCCTTCGCTCCAGGAATCATTCGGCCGGGGAAATCGCGCGGCGTTTGCGCCACTGCGTGCCTGCGATCATCGGCTACATCGCGCACGACTCGTGTAAGCTCGATCTTAGAACAATTTTCCCATCGCAGGATTGTGCTTTGGTTAGCGCGATTCATGAAGCGCTTCGCTAGGACCCAGTTATCGGGCGCACCGCCAGAGATTCAGTGAGGGAAAAACATTTCATCCTCGCGACCGCCGGTCATGTCGATCACGGCAAGAGCGCCTTGGTCCGGGCGCTTACCGGCACTGATTCCGATCGTTTGCCTGAAGAGAAAGAGCGCGGGATTACGATCGAGCTCGGCTTTGCCCATCTCCGATTGAATTCGCCTAACGAGTCTGGGGAAAATTACAGTATCGGTCTGATCGACGTGCCCGGACACGAAGATTTCGTGTCCAATATGGTCAGTG
>DASXNS010000033.1:0-3777 GCA_036494865.1 Chthoniobacterales bacterium
GAAGTCTGCACCTTTGAACGCAACGAGAAGGAGAAGGAATTTGACCAGATGCTTTTTCATTGAAGTGACTGGAGGTTAAACTCGATGGCCAATTTCTGCTAATTGCGATGCATCAAGTCGCTCACATTTCCAGTGTTAGACCGGCCGCTGAAATTATTCCGGAAAATTATTTCGCTCCGCTGGAGCTGGTTGCGCATTTCGGGCGCGACGCTCCTCTGGAGGTCGATCTTGGCTGCGGCGACGGATCGTTCTTAGCCGCGATGGCGTTGAATAATCCGAGCCGCAATTTTCTGGGCATCGAGCGTCTTCTCGGACGAGTGCGGAGCGCATCGCGAAAAATTACGCCTCGCGGAATTGTAAATGCGCGCGTTTTACGAATGGAAATTTCCTATGCTGTGCGGCACCTGCTGCCGCCCGGTTCGGTCGCTGTCTTTCATCTAATGTTTCCTGACCCGTGGCCCAAACGACGACACCATCGCCGCCGGATTGTGACCGAAGATTTTTTTGGTTCGATTCACCGCGCGCTTGCTCAGGATGGTCTCTTACGAATTACGACCGACCAAATCGATTACTTTCAAGAGATCGTCCGCAAAGCCGCAGGTTTTCCCCAGTTCATACCGGGAGGAGATCGTGAGGAGCTTTATCCGCGGAGCACATTCGAAAGAAATTTCGCGGAGGAGGGTCTGGAACTTCATCGGCTCGTGCTTCGAAAAGTTTCAGACGTGACGTAATTTTTTGCTTCCCAGTGATCGTGAAAAAAACGGATTTGCACTGAGCCGGTCTCATCCTGGCGAAATAATTTGATTCCGCGAGAACGGACCGCTTCGGCCCATTCCTCTTTGATTCTTTCGTAATCCGGAAAGTCTCGCGAGGTCGCGATAATCGCTTGCGGTTGGACGCGATCCAGAAACGCAAGCGAACCCGAGACACCGGAATGATGCTGGCCTTTGATTAGAATGTCGGCCTGCAGATTCGGATAATGTTCCATAAGAAAATCTTCGGTCGCAGCGCCGCTGTCCGACATGAGAAGCGCGCGCGCTTGCCCTCCCAATAGCAGTTGAAAAACCAGCGCCTGGTCTTCCGCGTTATCCGCTTGAAATCCCGGCGGAGGGAAAAGGACTTTTGCCGTCACGTCGCGCGATACCTGAATTATCTGTTCGGCAGCGAAAATTTCTCTCACGCCGGCGCCGCTTCCGAGCATGGCGATCAATTTGTGATGAATGGGCGAGCGATCGCGCGCACTCGTATCGATTAATCGGCGCGGATGAAAATCACGCCACACTCCTTCCGCGCCGCCGATATCGCTCGCATCGCCGTGGGTCAGGACGAGTCCTTCGAGCCGGTTAATGCCGCGCGAGCGAAGATATTGGCGCAGGACACGGTCGTAATCGCGTGCCGGTCCAGCGTCAATTAGCCAATCGCGCTTTCCTGTGCGCAGGTGAACCGCCGCGCCAGACCTGAAATCGAGCGCAGTAATTTCCATTCCCGCTCCGGTTGGCCAATGGGGATGCTCGATATAGAAATGGCCTTCCGGCACTTGGGCGAAAAAATGGACCGCGCCGAGAATTAGTTTCGTCAGCGACCAGTTAGCGTTGTTGAAAACAACCGATAGCCAGGAAGAGAACGGTGCTGTCAGCATCGACATCAATCCGCCGGCGAGAACGAAAAACGCCAACGGTATCACGACTAAATTCGCGAGGAGCGAGATCGGCGTAATCAAATGATAGTAAGCAAACATTAGCGGCAGCGAGCCGATCCAAGCGGCAAAGGAGACGGCGCCGGCCCGCGCCATCCACGAGAGCAAATGTTGCAAAGCCCGGCGGCGTGCCCCGAATAAATTTTGCGGCAGGAAAGGATCCGGTTCGAAACGACGACGGAGAAATTCAAAAGTCGGTCCCGCGAAAAGTATGATTGCTGCAACGACGAAAAACGAAAGCTGGAAACCGATCGAGAAAAGTTCGTTCGTGTCCCAGCAGAGAATTAGCGCCGCAGCCGCTGCTAGGCTGTTGAGCTGAAAAGGTTTTCGCTCAACTAAAAGCCCGCCGAGCAAAACGGCGCTCATGACCGAGGCGCGCACGCTCGAGGTGTGCCATCCGGTGATCGCCGCGTAGAAAAATAAAGCGGGAATGATCAAAGCGGTAGCCCATTTTCGAGACAGGCGCGCTACCTGCGCGAGAATCCAAAGTAACTGGGCCACGATGCCGACATGGAGGCCGGCAACGGCGAACAGATGCAGGGTCCCGGTTTGCTGGAACGGTTCTTCGATGTCTTCCGGCGTTTGATGACGCAAACCCAGAACCATTCCGCTGATCGCGCCGGTCACGTCCGGCGAATTCTCGAGATCGCGTGAGAGGACCGCGCGCATCCAGCGTCGCGATTTTTGGGCCGCGCGCAAAACGATGTTGCCGCCCGAGTGATGCAGGATGGCGCCGTTCTCGGGATAGCGAACGATCAATTCGCGCTGCACATCCTGTCGGGCCAGAAATGACCGCATGTCGAATTCGCCCGGGTTTCGCGGCCCCCGCACTTCTTCCGCCGTGCCGAAGAGTTCGATTTCGTCGCCGAACTCCACTGCGCGATGCCATCGCGCTAAAAATTTGACCCGGCACGGACGGGTCGCGCCATCGAGCTCGATCGTATTCGCTTCAAGCAAAAATGAAAACGTGCCGTTCGCAGAACTTCTTGGCTCGCTCACGACGGCTCCGCGGACGCTGATCGGCCGGGGCGCCGCGCCAAGTTCTCGCGCCAGGCGCAATGCCGGCGAATCCGTCACGCGCAGGCTGTGAAGAAAAAAGAAACTGCAAGCAACTGCGGCATAGACTGCAAGAGAATTGCGGGTAGCGAGCGCGATAACCGCGAGAAGGGCGAGGCCAATTGCAATCGCGAAAGAAGACTGCGGCGCCACATCGGCGATGAAAATGCCGGCGATCGCTGCCAGAGCGAGACCGACAAAAGGCTCCCGCGGTCGGGCAGTCAGCAACGTCATCGGCTTCATTCAACTATCTACCTACGGAAAAACAGGCGGCGAAGTTTCACATTATTTTTCGCGCCAGCGCCATTCACCAGCCCGAAAGGTTTTGATTCATCAGCCCACGCTTATATGCTCTCGACAGTGCCGATTCCGTTTTCGAAAAAGAGCCGGAGGAACGTGCTTCGCCAGGCGTCGGAGAATGGCGCGAAAAATAAACGCTCCACCCGGGTGCGTTTGCGTCCGCGGCCCGACTGGCACAAGCGCAATTTCCTCACCAGCGTCCTGATTCCTTCGCTTTTCACCAAGCGCTCGGGCCTTCACGCGCAGCCACATTTCCCAAAGATCCGGAAGGGCGAGATCTGCCTCACCTGGATCGGCCACGCTTCGTTTCTAATTCAAACGCACGAAATCAACGTCCTGATCGATCCGATCTGGTCGAAGTGGCTGAAGGTGATCAAGCGACTTAAGCAGCCGGGGTTCGAGATTCATCATTTGCCTTCCATCGATGTGGTCCTCGTCACTCACGCGCATTTCGATCATCTCGACCGGCGGACTCTGCTCAAAGTCGCTGCCGACCAGCCCATCGTGGTGCCGATCGGCGTCGGTAACCTCGTCCACGATCTCGGTTTCAACATTGTGCACGAACTCGATTACTGGCAGACGCTGAAGCTCGGGCCGCTCGAGATTTCGCTTACGCCCTGTTCGCATTGTGGCGCGCGCTTCCTGGCGGATTTGCACCGCGATTTCGGCGGATTTCTGATCGCGGTGGATGGCCGCACGATTTTTCATTGTGGCGACAGTGCTTA
>DASXNS010000034.1:0-11562 GCA_036494865.1 Chthoniobacterales bacterium
CCTCGGCGAAATTAATACTGCGCACCGGTCATGGTGAAGGTGATCGGCGTGCGAACTTTTGAGAAACCGCCCGGTTTGAACCGCCACCGGCGAAATGCGCTGGTCGCTGCGTTATCGAGCACTGCGCTGCCGGTGCTTTGAGCCATCTCCGCGCTCGTCACCGCCCCGCTCCCTGGATCGATAATCATCACACAAACTCCGCTGCCGGTGATGTGAGAACGGCGCGCCTCATAGGGATACTCAGGACGAGGAGCGCTGATGGCGGAAGCCTTTGCGTTCGACATCGAGACGGGACCAACCGGCCCGACCGGTCTTGGTTTTGCGATCGGCACCACCGGTTTATTGGTCGGCGGCCGCTTCGGCGGCGGAGTTGCTTTCTCTTCCACGTATTCCGGTTTCTCTTCCGGCTGCGGCTCCGGCGGAGGCGGTGGCGGCTCTTCCTCCGGAGGCGGCGTCGGCTGGACGTCCGGTTGCTGATCAATCGCGACCTCGACGGTGGCTTCCGGGATATCAGTCAGATCAACAATCTTCTCTTTAGGGTGAATAGAAGCGATCGCCACGGCAGCGAAATGAATCGCCGCGGCGGCGCCCAAGGCAGCCCACACCTGCCAGCGCGGAGGTGGTCGATAGAGAAGCGGCCCGGCCATATTCGTTACTTTCCAGGGATGCCGGCTGCGGCCTGGCTCTTGATTTCGAATGACAGTTTAGTAAAACCCGACGAGCGAATTTGATCGAGCATGCGGGTGACGTTTCCGTGCACTGCCTCGCGATCACCGCGAATGAAAATCTTCGCGTCGGGATTCGTCAGATAAATTTTCCGGAGCCGGGGAAGAATTTCCTCCAGCGCAATCCTCTCTTTGTCGAAATAATAGTAACCATCCTTATCGACCGAAAGGCTGACGTAATCCTTTTTCGATTGGGTCTGGCCGGAGGCGCCGACCGGAAGATTCACTTTCATTCCCTTCATCGTCGTCTGGCTCAGACTCACCATCATGAAGCTCGCGAGGAGAAAGAACATGATGTCGATCAATGGGATGATCTCGATCCGCGCGTGTTTTTTCGGGATCGGTGAGGCGACGTTCATGGCTGAGATTTTAGATCGATGAGCGTGTCGCCGAGGTCGGAGTTTCCCCCGTGATCTCTATTTCCTGCGCTTTGTTTTGGGCTTCCAACATCACTTCCAGGTTCGTCGCAGCGGTCTGCAGTTCGAACTCTAAGTTAGACACCCGGGAAGTGAAAAAGTTAAACGGAATCAAAGAGAAAATCGCGATGCCGAGACCGCACGCAGTCGCGATGAGAGCTTCCGCGATACCGCCGGTGACCGCTTGGACCGCCAGCTCTTCGTTGCCGAGGAAGCTGAACGATTTCATGAGGCCGGTGATGGTGCCGAGCAAACCGAGCAACGGTGCTAGCGTCACCAGCGTATCCATCACCACGAGGAATCGGCCAGCGCGTTTGATCTCGATGCCGGCTGCGACCTGGAGCGCACCCTGAAGCGACGCGTGCTGATGGTTCAAGCCATTCCACATCATTCGCAGAACCGGGTCGCGCGAACCGCGGGAGAGGCGCGACGCTTCGGCGACGTCTCCAGTTTCGATCGCGGTAAATACTTTCTCGATCCGTTTCGGATCGCGGCGCATCCAGCGGCCCAGCCACCAGAAAACGCGTTCGATCACAACCGCGAGCGCAGTCAGCGACACGATGAGAATCGGCCACATGATCGGGCCGCCTTTGCGGAAATTATCGACGAAAAAGTTCTTGTCGAACATGCCGGTCTCAGCCACGGGCGTAGCGGAAGCGCTGGGCGAAGCACTCGGCGTTGTTGCGGTTGTTGTCGCCGGAGAAATTCCGGCCGCAGTGGCTGGAGTCATGCCGGGAACGGGCGAGAGACCGGGGGCGGTTGCGGCCGGATTGGTGGGGGGCGCGCCGGTGTTCGGCAGGCCGGTAGCGGGCGCACCCGTCGGCGGCGCGACCGCGGGATTAACCGCGGGATTATTTGCCGGACTCATGGCCGGGTTGGTTACGCCCGCCGGCGGAACCGCGGTTGCCCCGGGCGCGGCGGGGCGAGCAGCCGCAGGCGGAGGCGGCGGTGCTTGGCCGAATGAACTCAAGGCGAGAGTAACGAAGCAGAGGCTGGCGATTAGCAGTGTTTTCATAGGTTGATTGGAAAGTTTATTTCCCGTCTCGAATTACGATGAGGATGTCCATTTCATTTATCCTCAATGAAGGAAGTGCGAGTCGAGCAAAACTTTCGCGTTTTCTCTTTTCCACAATTTGGATCCTGGCGGAGCCACTAGGTTTATTTCGCATCATCCACCCTTCTGGGATGTAGCTTACGGTCTGGAAATCGCCGCAGGAAGGAAATATTTTTCCGGTTATCGCGCCACGCCCACCGAATTGCGCAAGGGCGGCCAATCCGCAATCCGGGCCTCGATTTCATCGCCCGGCTGGATCGGTCCCACCCCGGACGGTGTGCCGGTCAAAATGAGATCGCCTGGCAAAAGGGTGAGTGATTGGCTCGCGAAGGAAATAATTTCCGCGACGGAATAAATCATCTGGCTCGTGCGCGCGTTCTGTTTCAGCTCGCCGTTTTGGCGCAGCGTAATCGGCAGATCGCTTGGATCGATCTCGCTCTGCACGAACGGCCCGACCGGTGTGTAAGTGTCGAAGGACTTGCAGCGGCCGAATTGCTTCTCCGATTTCTGCAAATCGCGGTCGCTGATGTCTTCGACAATCGTGTAACCAAAAACGCAATCTAACGCGCGCTCAGCGCTGATATTTTTTGCGCGCGCACCGATCACCACTGCCAGCTCGACTTCGAAATCAGTTTTGTGATCGGGAAAAGCGATCTCGATCGTGCCGCCATGCGGAAGAAGCGAACTCGGCGCCTTGAACCAGATCAACGGCGTGCCGAGTGGCGTCCGCTGCATCTCTTTAATATGATCCGCGTAATTCAGGCCCACCGCGATCAGTTTGCCCGGCGCCACCGGCAGATCGATTTGCAAACCGCGTAATGGGATGGTCGCGCCCTCCAATTCGATTCCGAGCCAGTACGGTTTCTTTAGGACATGGACCGTCTCGCCGCGCACTTCGCCGAAAAAGAAATTATTGCCGGAAGTGAAGCCGCCGAAAGTTCGCATGACATCGCAGCTTTCGATCAGCGCCCGAGCGCGTCAAGCAGGAGCGGCGCCTCCTTGATTTTTACTTCGCCACGACGGCAACAAAGTCGCGTACGGATTTTTCCTCGGAGATGGAGAAACCGCCGTGCTCGCCCACAAACCAAAATCCGCTCGACGATCCACCATCGAGATTCAACGCGCGTTGCACTTTTAACTCTCCAGCCACGCCGGGCGCGGCCAGGATTTCCCCGAGCTGCGCGAGCGTTACTTCAGAACAAATGCCGATCGCAGCGCGATCTGCTCCACCCGCGAGAATAAAAGTGCGGCGCGCCGATCGCGTTGGGTCGAGTCCGGCGACAGGTTTGCCGCCATCGACCAGAAACGGCCCGCATTGCAACGCGGCGATCGCTTTTCTTTTCGGGTTGTACTCGGCCACCCGGAGCAATTGAACCCGGCCGTCCGATGCCAGCATCATTCCGCTTAACAATCGCGCCCGGCGCAGCGGCGCGATCATCCGTCCGTCGTTGATTCGCAAGCCGATCGGCTCATTCGCCGCATCGAAATAACCACCGTTTACTCCCGCGATGCATCGCTCCGCCCGCATCACTTGCGCGAGATCAGCCTCCGGATATTTCGGCCGATCGATTACGCGCAGGGTTGCCGTTCTGGAATGAAAGGCGGCAAGATGCAATTCCGCGTGCTCACCGATTTCCGCGTCTTCCGTGATAGTGCGAAGATGGACGACGCCGGCCGGACCGTTTGCTTCGGTGGCGCACGAAAGAATTTTCCATTCCGCTCGCGCGGACGGAGCGCAAACGAGCAGAAGAAGCAGCGACAGGCTACGCGCTGCCACCGTATTTTGTGAGCAAGAGCTGAAAGCGTGGATCATTCCGGATCGGATCCCAGACCGGATCGAGTTTCAAAATCGGAACCGTGATTCCCGCAGGCGTAGTTAGCGAATGCTCGATCAATTGAAGCGCCAGATCCGATTCGCCGGTCCAGGCATAGATTTGGGCCAGTGTGATCGTCATCGTCGGCCCGTCGAACGCATCCATCGCTTCGGGCAGAAGCTCGACGGCGCGTTTGCCTTCGCGAATCGCTTCTTCCTTCCGGCCGAGCTCCGCGAAAACATCGCCGAGAATCGCGTGATGATTCGCGTCGTCCGGAGTGTCCTGGATCGATTTCTCCAACGCGACCCGGGCCCGCTCCAAAGCCTCGCGGCCTTTGGATTTCTCGCCCATCAAACAGTAAAGCGTTCCCTCCAAAAATGTTTTGGGAATCGCGCCGCCACCCTCGTCGTGGAGTGTTTCCATGGGAAGTCGCTGCAGGATTTCCAACGCCTCTGGAAATTTCCGTTGCAAGATCAGGATGCTCATCCGGCCCATCGAAACGATGCCGTCGGGATCCATTCCCGGAGGCACTTTCGCCAACATTTTTTCGCCCACGCTAAAATCGCCTTTCCAATCCAGCGCTAGTTTCGCCTTCAATCCGCGCAGGTTGAAGGAGTGCGGCGCGGCTGCAATCCCCTCATCGAAGATCTTATCCGCGGCCTCGAAATTTCTGGTCGCTTCATAATTGATGCCGAGATTTTCGAGGACAGTCGCATCCTTCGGACTGAGCGAAGCGGCCTTCTCGAAATTAGCGGTCGATTCTTTCCATTTTCCCTGGCGTCGCTCAATGGCCGCGAGCGCGACGTAAACCTCGGCATCGTTCGGAAGGCCGCGCTGCGCGATGGCAAATTCCGCCAGCGCCTTTTCGTAATCGCGATCGCCATAGTAATAAGAATAGCCAAGCCCCAAATGCGCCTCGGGCAGATCAGGCTGCAAACGCAGCGCCGCATCGGCCGCGGTCCGCGCCTTCTGCCGCCGCGCCGGCGACGGATCGACACTGTGGACGAGCCAGCTTTCGAGCGTGGAGAGTTGCGCATAAGCGAGCGCAAAATTCGGATCCAGTTGAATAGCGCGCTGAAAAAGTTCCTCCGCTTTATAAAGATCGGTGGTGCGCTTGTCCGGGAGCGTGAAAAGATCGTGGGCCTGGACGTAGAGCAAATAGGCGTCGGTATTTTGGGTCGGCTTGCGGTCCATCAACGCTTTCTCAGTCGGGGAAAGTTTCGCCTGGAGCGCGCTTGCGATTTCATGCGCGAGGTCGCTTTGGATCGCGAAGACGTCGGTTAAATCGCGATCGTAATCCTGTGCCCAAATGTGCTCGTCCGTCTCGGCGTTAATCAGCTGCACGTTCACGCGCACCCGCTTCTCCGAGCGGCGCACACTCCCTTCCAGAATCGCGGAGGCGCCGAGTGCTTTGCCGATTTCCCGCACGTTGCTGGCGTGGCCCCGGTACGGCATCACCGAAGTGCGCGAGATCACTTTGAGGTCACCGATCTTCGACAAGCTGGTCAGGATGTCGTCCTGGATGCCGTCGGCGAAATAGGCATTTTCTTTGTCATCGCTCAGATTCTCGAACGGCAATACCGCAATTGATTTTTCAATTTTCCGCGCGGATGCGCGTGGCATAACGAGAAATCCAACCACCAGCGAGATCACCACGCCCGTCAGCGCGAGGAGAATTACATTTCTTCGCCGGCGTGAGTTGGCCGCGGGCGCTTGCGTTTCGACTTTTGAAGTCCGTTCAATTCCCGATGGCGTAACATCAAAGGCCCAGGCCAGAATGAGCGCAATCGGAAAGCCTGTCAGGACAGCCACGATGACGAGCCGGAGACTCCAGCTCGGCAATTCCCAGGCGGGGAAAACCGTGGCCGAAATTTGGATGACGAGCCAGGCGACCACCCCGTAAGCAACCGCGACGCGGTAAACTTTGCGGCGTTTCAGTTCTTCGAAGAACGCACTCACGAAGTCATCTTGGATTCTGCCCGGCACAGAACACAAGCTTGTCTGCGTCCCCGCCGCAACTTACCGCTCTGCCGATCTGATGAAGCGCTACTTCACGCCGGTCGCAAACACCGTTTGGAAATGTGGGCTCTGCTTTTCACGCGAAACAACTGTCACTTCGATTTTTTTGAATCCGCCCCCTTCCAAAAATTGATGCAACTGCACTTCGCTAAACCCGAGCCAATGATCCGCGTAAAGTTCCCGCGCCCGCTCGAAACGATGGCTGAGCAAATCCAGGATCACAATTCGCCCGCCCTTCTTTAAGAGCCGGTGCGCGCTCGCGATCGCGCGCTCGGGATGAATCGCGTGATGCAAGGCCTGGCTCAGAATTGCGAGATCCACCGTTCCTTTAGCGATCGGCGGGTCTTCGATATCGCCGAGCCGATATTCCAAATTCGCGAAGCCATGTTGCTTCGCGAGTTTTGACCCAAACTCAACCATCTTCGGCGAGTTATCGACTGCGATAACTTTTTGCGCGGTCTTGGCCAGCAATTGCGAAAGCGTTCCTTCGCCGGCGCCGAGGTCCGCTACCGTCAACGCGGGCAGCAAGCTAATCAGCGTATGAGCGAGCGCCTGCCAGGATCGGCCCGGGACATAACTGCGGCCGAACTTACCCGCCAGCTCGTCGAAATATTCGCGCGCCTTGTCGCGGCGTTTCCGAAGCGCGAGCTGGAGCGCGGTGCGATCCCGCGCCGTCTCCGGCATCTCGCGCGCCAGCACGCGGGTGAGCTCGCCCACTTTCGCGCGGGCAGGATTGCGTTCTTCTTTCGCGGTCAGCCCGTAATAAACATTTTTCCCGGCGCGCCGATCTTCCACCACGCCGGCTCGCTTCAACTGGGCGAGATGGCTGGAGATGCGCGATTGCCCCATCCCGAGAATTTCCTGGAGCTCGGCCACGGAAAGCTCTTCTTCCTCGAGCAATAACAGGAGACGGAGCCGGGTCGGGTCGGCGAGTAAACGCAGAAAATTAATTGTTGACGGCATTTTGTCTCTGAACGATATATCGACGTATCATGATTGGTCAATATGATCGGTTGTGATGATTTCGCTTCCCAAAACGTTAGTTTCTAAACTCTTCACTCCGCTTCTTTCATGCTCCGACGTTTCATTTTTGCTTCCGAATCCGTGGGCGAAGGTCATCCCGATAAAGTTTGCGACACCATTTCCGACGCCGTCCTCGATGCCTGTCTGCGCCGGGATCGCAAGAGCCGCGTCGCCTGCGAGACTTACGCCAAGAGCAATGTGGTAGTCGTCGGCGGCGAAATCACGATTCCAAATTTGCCGAAGGGCGCGCACCTGGAAGACGTCATCCCGATCAACCGGATCGTGCGCGAAACCGTGCGCGACATTGGTTACGTGCACGACGACGACGTCTTTCACGCGAAGAAAATCTTCGTCAACACTGTCATCACCGATCAGTCGCACGACATCTCGCAAGGCGTTGACGCGAAGAAAGCAAAGGGCAAAGCGGGCGCGGAACAGGGCGCGGGCGACCAGGGACTGATGTTCGGTTTCGCGTGCGACGACACGCCGGAGTTGATGCCGGCGCCGATCATGTTCGCGCACCGGCTCGGGCGCGAGCTCACGCGCGTGCGCAAGAGCGGCAAGGCAGAATGGTTGCGCCCCGACGCGAAATCGCAGGTCTCCGTTATTTACGACAACGGAAAACCGGTCGGCATTTCAAACGTCGTCATCTCCACCCAGCACACCGAAAAGATCAGCCACGACGAGATCGAAAAGTTCTGCATCGAAAAAATCATTCGCAAAATGCTGCCGAAATCGATGGTCAACGGCACGACGAAATTTCTCATTAATCCGACCGGCCGTTTCGTCATCGGCGGGCCGCAGGGCGACACCGGATTGACCGGCCGCAAAATTATCGTCGACAGCTATGGCGGCTGGGGCCGGCACGGTGGCGGCGCTTTTTCCGGCAAGGACCCGAGCAAAGTCGACCGCAGCGCGGCCTACATGGGACGCTGGGTAGCGAAGAACGTCGTCGCCGCCGGACTCGCGACCCGTTGTGAAATCCAATTCGCTTACGCCATCGGGTATCCCGATCCGGTCAGCATGAACATCAACACTTTCGGCACGAACACGGTGGACGAGGAGTCGATCGAGCGCGCCGTGAATCGCACCTTTTCTTTCAAGCCGGCCGAGATCATCCAGCAGCTTGATCTGCTCCGTCCGATTTACAGCAAGACAACCAACTACGGCCACTTTGGCAAAGACGATCCCGAGATTACCTGGGAAAAAACCGATAAAGCAGCCGCGTTGAAAAAAGCAGCGCGATAAGAATTCAGAATTTATGAGCACGCAAACGACGACAAAAACCAAACCTAACGACTACAAAATCGCCGACCTCAATCTCGCCGATTGGGGTCGCAAGGAAATTTCCATTGCGGAAAAAGAAATGCCCGGCCTGATGGCGATCCGCCAAAAATATGCGCCCGGCCAACCGCTCGCGGGGGTGCGCGTGACCGGCTCGCTCCATATGACTATCCAGACCGCGGTCCTGATCGAGACGCTCGTTGCTCTCGGCGCAATTGTCCGCTGGGCGAGCTGCAATATTTTCTCTACCCAGGATCACGCCGCGGCCGCGATCGCGAAGACCGGCGTGCCCGTCTTCGCATGGAAAGGCGAGAGCCTGGAAGAATATTGGTGGTGCACCAATCAAGCGATCTCGTTCCCGGACGGGAAAGGCCCGCAGCTCGTCGTCGATGACGGCGGCGATGTCACCCTTTTCATCCATAAAGGCTACGATCTGGAAGAAGGCGGCGAGTGGGCGAAATCGCCTTCCTCGAACAAGGAGGAGCAAGTAATCAAGGATCTCTTGCAGGAAGTGCAGCGCGATAATCCTTATCGCTGGCACGAGCTGGTAAAAGAATGGCGCGGCGTCTCGGAAGAGACCACCACCGGCGTGCATCGCCTTTATAAGATGCACCAGGAAAACAAGCTCCTCGTTCCCGCGATCAACGTGAACGACTCCGTCACCAAATCGAAATTCGATAATCTTTACGGCTGCCGCCATTCGCTTGTGGATGGACTCAATCGCGCGCTCGACGTCATGATCGCGGGCAAAGTCGCGGTCATCTGCGGCTACGGCGATGTGGGCAAGGGTTGCGCACAATCATTGCGCGGCCAGGGCGCGCGCGTCGTCATCACGGAGATCGATCCAATCAACGCGCTTCAGGCGGCGATGGAAGGCTACGAAGTCACCACCATCGAGGACACGCTCGGCCGCGGCGACATTTACGTCAGCACGACTGGGAACGTCGATATCATCACTCTCGCGCACATGGAGCGGATGAAAGACCAGGCGATCGTCTGCAACATCGGCCATTTCGACAACGAGATTCAGGTCGATCCGCTCAACGCCCGCCAGGATATCAAGCGCACCAACATCAAGCCGCAGGTGGACAAGTACACTTTCCCCGACGGGCACGAGATTTTCATGCTGGCCGAAGGCCGGCTGGTGAATCTGGGCTGCGCGACTGGGCATCCGAGCTTCGTCATGTCGAACTCCTTCTCAAACCAGGTCCTGGCCCAGCTCGATCTCTGGAAGAACAAGGATAGCTACAAGGTCGGCGTTTACGTTCTCTCGAAAGCGCTCGACGAAGAAGTGGCCCGGCTCCATTTGCAAAAAATTGGTGCGAAACTGACCAAGCTGACGACCAAGCAGGCCGATTATCTCGGCGTGCCGATCGAAGGTCCCTACAAGTCCGAGCACTACCGGTATTAAGTCGGGGCGAAGCTCGCTGGATTTCCGGTCGGAGCTATCGCGGTGCAATTCAGATTTCAGACGCAGCCGGCTGCTCGCGAGAGTTGCCCATTCCGGCGTTGTTGCTTATCATAGGCGGCGCTCCTGAAACGGACGCCGATCATGCAAAAAATAGGATTCGCCGAAGCGCTCGATTCGATCGTGGCCACCGACCCGCGTTACCAGCGCGAGGCCTACGTCTTTTTGCGCGACGCGCTCGATTACACCACCAAGCAGCAGAAGAAAACAAAAGGCGCTTCCGTCCGCCACGTCGCCGGGCCGGAGCTGCTCGAGGGCGTCCGGCAATACGCGCTCAAGGAATTCGGGCCGATGGTGGTGACGGTTTTGTCCTATTGGGGAATCCAATCCTGCGAAGACATCGGCCACATGGTTTTCAATCTGATCGGCGCCGGCATCTTCGGAAAAACCGAAGAAGATTCGATCGAGGATTTCAAGAACGTCTTTGATTTCCAGGAAGCATTTGTAAAACCGTTCGCGCCTGAGAAGCGTCCGCCCACGGACCTCCCGCTCGGTTTGCCCGCGCCGAAACTTTCATGAATCGCGCGGTCTCGCGCGGGGCGATTGCCCTCTGGATATGCTGACCTCCCATCTCAAAGCCGTCACTCCGGAAAACACCATCGGCATCACGTTCCCGCCAAGCTCCGCGCAAAAACGGATCCTACCCAACGGGCTGAGCGCGATCGTGCAGGAGGATCGGAGCGCGCCGGTAGCCAGTGTGCAGGTTTGGTGCGGCACCGGGAGCATCGACGAGAACAAGCATCTTGGCGCGGGTCTCTCGCACATCCTCGAGCACATGCTTTTCAAGGGAACCAAAACGCGAGGCGCGAACGCGATCGCGCAAAAAATCCAGGACGTGGGCGGTTACATCAACGCCTACACATCGTTCGACCGGACCGTTTATTGGATCGATGTGCCGAAAGATGGAACGAGCGTCGCGCTCGACATTTTGTCGGATGCGATGATGAACTCGACTCTTCCGCCGGAGGAATACGCGAAGGAACAGGAAGTGATTCGGCGCGAGTTCGCGATGGGGATGGACGATCCCGACCGGATGGCGGGGCAACTGCTTTTCGCGACCGCGTATCAGCGCCATCCCTACCGGCTGCCGGTGATCGGCCTGCTCGATATCTACAACCAGCTCACCCAGGAGCAGGTGATGGAGTATTACAAGGCGCGTTACGTCCCGAACAATCTCACTTTCATCGTTGTGGGTGACGTGAATGGGGAAGCGGTTTTTCAGCAGCTCACGACATTTTTCAAGGATTACCCGGCGAAATCCCTCCAGCCGATTTACATCCCGAGCGAAGCGCCGCAGCTCGGGCGGCGGGTCGTTCATGAGGAATTTGAGACGGAGCTGACTCGGCTTTCCCTCGCCTGGCACATTCCGGAAATTACGCATCCGAATGTCCCGGCGCTCGATGTCCTTTCTACCATTCTGGGCGATGGCCGCAGTTCGCGGCTTTATCGGCGAGTGCGCGAGGAAGCCGGTCTCGCTTACGGCGTCTCGGCCTTTTCCTACACGCCCGGCGATCCGGGATTACTCGGAATCGACGCGACGATCGATCCGGCGAAACGGGAAGCAACCCAGGATCTCGTCCTCCAAATCCTCGATGAGATCAAGCACGAGGGCGTGACGGCGGATGAATTGGCGAAGGCCAAGAAAATTTCGCTCAGCCATCATCTTGGCGCGCTCACTACCATGCGCGGGCAGGCCTCCGATCTCGGCTCGAACTGGTTTCTCACTCGTAATCTCGATTTCACCCGCGACTATCTCGCC
>DASXNS010000035.1:0-6405 GCA_036494865.1 Chthoniobacterales bacterium
GTTCGGATTTTTTTGGGGCGGTGGCCATATTCTAAGCTGGGCAATTAAGCATAGCGAAGCTGGATAAAAAGCGCGACTTGTCGGCCATTGGCGGTTTCGCCTCGGCAAAGAGAAATCAAGTTGGTTTAATTCCTGCTCATGTTTCTCTCGGAATCCATTGCCTGCTCAGCCTGGCTGAGTCTCCTGCGGCAACGGCTCTTTAAATGAGGCGTTTGTTTCAATGTGGAGGAGGGGCGATGGCCGCTTCCGTGGTCTGCTTGTTCGCCAGCTCGGCCGCTGCGATCTCGAGCGCGGTCAACATCTCCACCCGCATGGTCGTGGAAACCGGCGACAATGTCCTAATCGGCGGCTTCATTGTTTACGGCACTGGGAAAAAAACAATCATGGTCCGCGCTATTGGGCCGTCGCTGCCGGTGCCGGGCGCACTGAGCGATCCAGTGCTCGAGCTGCACGATGCGACCGGCGCTTTGATCGCATCGAATGATAACTGGCGGAGCTCACAACAGGAGGCGATCGTCGCCGCCAACCTGGCGCCGAAAAACGATTTGGATTCCGCCTTGATCGCCACGCTGGATACCGGCAGCTATACCGCCGTGGTACGTGGGGCGAACAATGCCACCGGCGTTGCGCTCGTGGAAATATACGATCTCGAAAGCGGAACCCCAACCGCGCGTCTCGGAAATATTTCGACGCGTGGCCACATCCTCACCGGCGACAACGTGATGATCGGCGGCTTCATCATTCGCGGCGATGTCGCCAAACGAATGATCGTTCGCGTAAAGGGCCCCACCCTTAGCCTGAGCGGCGCGCCGATTTCGGGTCGCCTCCAGGATCCCATGCTTGAGCTGCATGACAGCAACGGCGCGCTTCTGGCGTTGAACGATAATTGGCGCAGCTCCCAGGAAGCGGAGATCGAAGCCAGCTCGATCGCGCCGACTGACGACCGCGAGCCGGCGATCGTCGCAACATTATCGCCGGGCAATTACACGGCGCTCGCCCGCGGCGTCGCCAACACCACCGGCATTGGCTTGATCGAGATGTACGATCTCGATCAGCCGCCGCAAGCTGATGGATCGACTCTTTATGTGACTGCGCTTCGCACACAAGGCGCGGCCAATTCAGAAGGCTCCGGCACGGCGACGTTGCGTCTTTCGGCCGACGAAAAGTCCGCAATTCTCTCTTTCGAATATTCGAATCTGACCGGGCCGATCACGGGCATGCACATCCATGGCCCCGCCGATCCCGGCGAAAGCGGCGGAATTTTATTCGACGTCGATGCGGCGACTCCCCAACCCGACGGCAGTTACATTTGGGTCTTCGCGCCGACCGGATCGAATACGGTGGCCGACATCATCGCGGCGATAAAGGCGGGACGAATCTATTTTAATATTCACACCGCCGCATTTCCCTCGGGAGAAATCAGCGGCTTCTTTCATCTTTCCACCGGCGCGCAAACCGCACCGGTGCCGACGCCTCCGCCGCCGCTCGCTTCGGGTCCGCCTACTCTTGCAGACGCTGGTCGCTTTCTTTCCCAATCAACTTTCGGCCCGACCGACGAGCTCATCGCCCTGGTGCAAAAGCAGGGGTTCGATGGATTTTTGAACGACCAATTCGCCGCGCCGGTCTCCTCGCATCTCGCCTTCGTCGATGCTTCCGGCGTGAATCCGCCGACAATCACGCAAACCAACGATGCCTGGTGGACCTACGCCATCTCCGCGCCCGACCAGTTGAGACAGCGGGTTGCTTTCGCGCTGAGCGAATTCTTTGTCGTTTCCAATTCCACTAAGAACCTTGGCAACCAGCCCGGCGCGTTGCCGGGTTACATGGATGTGTTGGTCAAGGGCGCCTTCGGCAATTTCCGGCAGCTGCTCGAGGACGTCACGTTGAATCCGGCGATGGGCCGTTACCTCGACATGCTGAAAAACAAGAAAGGGGATCCGGCGCGCAACACTTTGCCTAACGAGAACTACGGGCGTGAAATCATGCAGTTGTTTTCGATCGGCCTCTATGACTTGAATCTTGATGGGAGCCTGACGCTCAGCTCCAGCGGCTTCCCGATCGCCACCTATGATCAGGGGGCGGTGCTTGGGAATGCGGCCGTTTTCACCGGCTGGACTTACGCTCAAACAGGCACGGCGATCTTCAATCCGCCGGCTAACTGGCGCAATCCAATGCTCAACGTGGCCAGCCAGCATTCGACCGACGCGAAACAAATCCTGAATGGCGTGTTGCTCCCGGCCGGGCAAAGCGCGGCGCAGGATTTAAAAACGACTCTCGACACGATTTTCAATCAGCCAAGTGTAGGACCGTTTTTCTGCACGCAGCTGATTCAGCGACTGGTTACAAGCAATCCGAGCCCCGGTTATATTTATCGGGTTGCATCAGTTTTCAACGATAACGGACACGGCGTTCGCGGGGATCTGAAGGCGGTCGTGCGTGCGATCTTGATGGATTACGACGCGCGGGGCAGCGCACGGACCGACCAGGGCGCAGGGCATGAGCGCGAGCCGGTCGTTCGCCTAACGAATCTCTTGCGCGCCTTCCATGCGTCCTCGGCCGACGACAAGTTTTCCATCCGCAATGCCAATGCCAACCTCGGCGAAGAAGCGATGCATTCGCCGAGCGTCTTCAATTTCTTCTCGCCCGATTTTGCCGCACCGGGCGCGATAGCAGAAGCGGGCCTGAGAAGTCCGGAATTCGAAATCACAACCGAAACAACTGTCGCGACGACCGCGAACTATCTGCGAAATGCGATTTATGGCTCGCTCGGTCCCGCGAGCGACCGGATCACCCTGGATCTTTCCACCGAACAAACACTCGCGGCCGATCCGGCGCAGTTAGTTGATCATCTGAATGCGCTGCTTATGGCCGGCGGCATGTCCTCCGAGATGCGCACCCTCTTGATCAACGCCATTACCCAAATCCCCGCGAACAATCCCGCCGAGCGAGCGAAGACCGCGCTCTATCTCGTGATCAATTCGCCGGAATTCGTGGTGGACAAATAATTATGTATTCACCGACTCGCCGCACTTTCCTTCGTCAGGCTGCTTGCGCTGCACTTACCACCTCGGGGTTGCTCAACACCATTTTCGATTTGCGCCGGCTGAGCGCTGCCACGATCGCCGACACCGGCGACTACAAGGCGCTTGTCTGTCTTTTTCTCTACGGCGGAAACGACGCGAACAACGTCATCATCCCGCACGATGCGGCTGGTTACGCCTCCTACGCCGCGGCCCGCGGGGTTTTATCCATCCCGCAGGCGTCGCTTCTTCCCCTCACTTTGCAGAATGGCGACGGCCGAGATTTTGGATTCCATCCGAATCTGCCGGAGCTGCAGGCTCTTTTTAATCAGGGACATCTCGGGATCGTTTCGAATGTCGGCACGCTGGTAGCGCCGATCACGCGTGCCCAATATCTGGCCGGCGGCGCTGCAGTGCCGGCGCAACTTTTTTCCCACGCCGACCAGTCCGTGCAGTGGCAAACCTCAGTGCCCGATCAGCCCTCCCGCACTGGCTGGGGCGGACGCATGGCCGATCTGCTTCACTCCCTCAATGGCGACGCAAAAGTTTCCCTTTCCATTTCAATAGCGGGAAGGAACACCTTCGAAGTCGGAAACACCGTGATTCCGTACAGCGTTTCGCCCAATGGAAGCATCGGCCTGACTGGATTCGACGGCAGTGCGAACGCGAATGTTCGTCTGCAAGCCTTCAAGGATTTGCTGGCGTTGCCGCACCACAATTTATTCGAGCAGGCTTATTCCGACACAGTAACGCGCTCGATTGCCGCCAACGAGATTCTTACGGCTGCGCTTAACGGGATTGCGCCGCTCCAGACTGTTTTTCCAGACAGCGCGCTCAGCCAACAGCTCAACATGGTGGCAAAACTCATCGCCGCCCGAACCAATCTCGGCATGCGCCGGCAAATATTTTTCTGTTCCGTCACCGGCTACGATACTCACGGCGATCAACTTGCAGGCCAGGCGAATCTGCTCACGGAATTGAGCCAGGCGTTGAATGCATTTTATTCCGCGACTGCCGAGCTGGGCGTCGCGCAGCAGGTCACCGCCTTCACCGCCTCGGATTTCGGCCGCACTTTTCCGACGAACGGTTCCGGCTCCGATCACGGCTGGGGCAGCCATCAATTTGTCCTCGGCGGTGCCGTGCAGGGCGGCCGATTATTTGGAACTTTTCCCACTCTCGCCATTAACGGTCCCGACGACACCGGCCAGGGCCGCTGGATTCCGACCACATCGGTCGATGAATTCTCCGCCACGCTCGCGACCTGGTTTGGCGTAAGCGCTTCCGATTTGCCCGCTGTCCTGCCCAACATCGGACGCTTCGCGCACCCCAACCTTGGCATCTTCGCCTAGCCGCGCCGCAAGAATTGACGAGGCGGGGGCGGGAATCGAACCCGCGAATAGAGGTTTTGCAGACCCCGACCTTACCACTTGGCTACCCCGCCGCTTTCGCGAACGGAGCGTAGGAGCGGCCAATCGCCCTGTCAACGCAGCGCCACTCCTCCCTAATTGAACGTTGGACGTTGCACCTTGGGCGTTGGACGTTTTCCCTTCGCATGGCCTCTGGTTCGTCTAAATTATTCGCCGACGCTTTGAAATGCATCCCGGGCGGCGTGAACTCGCCGGTGCGCGCGTTTCGCGGCCTCGGGCGCGAGCCGTTCTTCATCGAGCGCGCAGAAGGCGCGAGAATTTGGGACGTCGACGGAAACGAATTCATTGATTACGTCGGCTCGTGGGGACCGGCGATTCTAGGGCACGCTCCGCCAGTAGTGATCGATGCCATCCGCGAGACGGCTGGCCGCGGCGTGAGTTTTGGAATTCCGAATCCGCTCGAAGTAGAAATGGCAGAGCTGATTTGCCGCTGGGTTCCGTCGATCGAGAAAGTGCGAATGGTGAACAGCGGGACGGAGGCGACGATGTCCTGCGTCCGGCTCGCCCGCGGTTTTACTGGCCGCGATAAAATCATCAAGTTCGAAGGTTGTTATCACGGACACGTGGACACGTTGCTCGTCCAGGCCGGCAGCGGCGCCCTCACGCATGGACGGCCTGACAGCGCCGGTGTTCCCGCGGATTTCGCGGCGCTAACGATTTCACTTCCGTTTAATGACATCGGAGCTGTGCGCGCCGCGTTTCGGGAAAATAAAAACGCGATCGCCGCAGTGATCCTGGAACCGATACCCGCAAACGCGGGACTCTATTTTCCGCGCGACAATTTTCTGGAGGTGCTGCGAGAGGAATGCACGAAAAATGGCGCGCTCCTGGTTTTCGATGAAGTGATGACCGGATTCCGTGTCGCGCGCGGCGGCGTCCAGGAACTTTTTGGGATTCGCTCCGACCTGACCGCCCTGGGCAAAGTCATCGGGGGCGGTTTGCCGGTAGGCGCATTTGGAGGTCGCGCGGAAATCATGGATCAATTGTCGCCAGAGGGCCCCGTCTATCAGGCGGGCACGCTCTCGGGCAATCCACTTGCGCTGGCCGCCGGACTTGCGCAATTGCGCGAGCTCGATCGCATCGATGGCTGGAAATTGCTCGAAGCGGCTGGCGCGCAATTTGAAGAAGCTGCCCGCGCGACATTGCGCGAACTCGACTTGCCCTGGACCTTTCAACGCGTTGGTTCGATGTTCTGTCTCTTTTTCACGGCGGGCCCTGTCTTCGATTTGGCCAGCGCGAAACGAAGCGACCCAGAAAAGTTCGCGCGTTATTTCCGTGGTTGCCTCGATCGAGGAATTTATTTTGCGCCTTCTCAATTTGAAACCGGATTTCTTTCCATCGCTCACCAAAAATCGGATTTGGAAATGACAGCGCGCGCAATGCGTGATGCGCTTGCCGCTGCGCGCTGATCAGACCAGCGCCTAGTAAAGCTTTGCGTCGTCGCGCTGCTTGGACTAGGAAACTCGGCTGTGAATTCCCCTTTTATGGGTCCGATTCGCGCAGTCGCGAAATTTTTCTTCGAAGGCGATCGCAAATTTTTCGTCAAAGGCGTCACCTACGGTCCGTTCAAGCCCGATGCTGAAGGTCATTTTCTCGGCAGTCGCGAGCAGGTCGGCCGCGATCTCGCGCAGATGCGCGAAGTCGGCCTGAACGTCGTTCGGATTTATCATGTCCCGCCGGCGTGGTTCCTGGATTGTTGCGGCGTTGCGGGCATGCGCGTGCTCATCACGCTGCCGTGGGCGAAGCACGTCGAGTTTCTCCGCAAGAAAAAATCGCGCGATGAAATCTCGAGAATGGTCCGGAAAGCAGTTGCGACCCATCGCGGACATCCGGCCATTTTCGGTTATCTCGTCGGCAACGAAATCTCGAGCACGATGGTGCGCTGGCTCGGGGTGCGGCGGGTGACTGAATTTGTCGAGCACCTGATCCGGATCGGCCGCGAGACAGATCCAAATGTT
>DASXNS010000036.1:0-20077 GCA_036494865.1 Chthoniobacterales bacterium
CATAACGAAATGAGTGCACCGGTCAGGTTGCGTCGGCGCCGAAATGGCGCAAACAGGAAACGCTGTCATCTCGCCTGGGTACCCAGACGATGGAATGTTTTTCGTCGCAGCAGCGAGATCGATGAAATCAAAATCAACAACACTCCAAACGTGCAGACGATCGCCGCGCCCGACGGCAGATCGCACCAGAAGGAAAAGAAAAGTCCGCCGACACCGCCGATTAACGCAATGATCCATCCAATCAGGAGCCGCCGGCTAAGCGAACCGGCCAGATTGATTCCGCAGACGGCGGGCACAATCAGATAACTGAAGACGAGAAGAACGCCGGCGATGCGAACGAAGCTGGTCACGACCAAACCGAACGCGGCGTAAAAAAGAAAATCCCACCAGCGCACCCGCAGGCCTTTTTCATACGCGCCATCGCGATCGTAGGAAACGAGCAGGAAATTTTTGCGCAAAACGAAGTGTAAAACGCCGACGAGCGCGAAAAGGCCGAAGCATTTCCAAACTTCCAGCGGCGTGACCAGAAGAATGTTTCCGACCAGCATCTGTTTGATTTGCTCGTCGCCTTCCGCAGCGCGGCTGAGCAACAAGACGGCTGCGGCTGCCGCCACCACGTAAGCGATCCCGATGACTGCTTCCTGCGGAATCTCACTTGTGCGTTTGCCGGTGATCGAGAAGATCGCCGCGCCGATCAGCGTAAAAGTGAGCGCGATCGCGAAGGTGGCCGTGCTCTCGAGATTCAAATGAAACATGACCGCGACGCAAATGCCGAGCGATGCCATTTGCGCCATCGCGATGTCGATGAAGATGATGCCGCGCTGGACTACATGGAGCCCGAGATAAACAAGCAGCCAGGGCAAGAGGACGCAGGCCACGATGGGCCAGAACATTACTTCCCACATATCAGCCTAACGAGTCGATGCGGTTCATTGTTTCATCGCGGTGGCGAGCCGGGAAACGAGAGCGTCGATTAGCTTTACGTAAGTGTCGGTGTTCGGCAGCGCTCCGGGATACTGGGCGAAATCGACCACCTTCGCGCCAGTCGCGCTCGCCACTTTCTCAGCGATTTTCCGATCGTGAAACGGCTCGACGATGACCGCTTTGATTTTTTGCGCCTTCATCTTCTCAATCACTTCCGCGAGATGTGACGGCGAGGGCGGAATGCCCGGTTTCGGCTCGAGAAAAATATCGATGTTCAAGCCGAAGCGGTGCGCGAAGTAAACCCACGAATCGTGATACGCCACCACGCTCTGGCCTTTGAACGGCAGCATCGCCGCGCCCCATTCCTGCAACTTGGCGTTAATCGTCGCTTCGAACTTTTTGTAGTTTGCCTCGTAGAACGCCGCGTTCGCCGCATCGACTGCTGAGAACGATTGCGCGATGTGAAGCGCAACGGTTTTCGCGATGATCGGATCGGTCATGAAATGCGGATTGCCGAGCGCGTGCACGTCGCCGGCGGCGCGGGTGACGTTAGTGGGCACATTCATCAAACGCACGCCTTGCGAAGCCTGGACGCGGCCCGGCTGGCCGACTTCAATTTTCGGATTGCGCGCGTTTTGCAAGAGCGGCGGCAGCCAGCCCAGCTCCAACTCCGCGCCGCCATCGATCAGGACATCGGCGCTGCGCAGTTGGACGACGAAACTCGGACGCGCGTCGACAAAGTGCGGATCCTCGGTCGGCTTCGCCATCGCGCTTACCTCAACTTTATCGCCGCCGATTTCGCGAGCTAGCGCAGCGAAATCCGGCAGAGTCGCGACGACTTTGAGAGTTGCGTGCGCCGGAACGGCGAGGGACGCGAACAGTGCAGTAACGAGCAATATTTTTTTCATGCGGATAATTGTTCCTAAAATTTATGTGCGCCGTGCGCGCCGAGAATGAATTCGAATTGAAAGAAAACGGAATCGACATCGCGGCCGGGCAGAAATTCGTTCTGCTCCAGGAAATCGTGATTGTACTGAAGACGAAGCTTGGAAAATTCCGTCGGATACCAAGTGAGATTCGCGGAAACGCGCGAACGCGTTTGGCGAGTGTCGTCATCGGTGAAAAGCGAATCTTCCATGTGCAAATAATCGCCGCGCAAACCGGCGACCCAACCTTTCTTGAAGCCCCAAAGCAACTGCGAATACATTCCCCAATCGTGAAACGTTTCCGCGACCGGGAAGGAATCGTCGAGGCCGCGGTCCGCTTCGAAGCGCCGATACATCGCCTCGGTCTGCCATTTTACAAACGGGAAACCGCCCTCGGCCCGCGCGCTTTTCCATTTGTAAAGCAGATCGGCGCCGTAGATCTGAGTGTGGGCGTTTGGACCGGTGTCATTCGCGCCGAACGCGCCGGAAGCACCGACTAAGACAGTCTGGGTTTCGCTTAAGTTAAAGGAGTTTTCCAAACGCGGCACGAAAACAAAATCGTGGAGCGCGCTGGCCGCGCGATCAATCGTTAGGCGGTCGTAAAAAACATTGTTGTCGCCGGGATTGCGAAAAGAATAAGCGGTGCCGCCGCGCCCGTTTTGGACGGCAAAGATGATTTGGGAATACCACGGCACCGGCGCGGTCCACGCGATCTGCGCGCCGACCCCGCGCAATCCATCCGGCCCGAGCAGCCGCCCGTTCACGAGCGGAGAATCTGCGAATTCCCAAGTGTGTGGATGGGTGGGATTGATCCGGCCGAAGGCGTCGAAAAATTGGCCCGCTTTTATTTGCAAACCAAAGGGCAGGCTCGTCGTTTGCAAAAACGCTTCTTCCAGCTCGATATCGGTTGCGTTGCCGTTGTCGAGCTTGAGGACGATGTTGGCAAAGCCTTCGAAATACGGGTCGACCGCGCCATCGAGCGCGATCTCAGCGTTGCGCCCGTTGAAGCCGCGCTGCTGCGGATCGTGATCGCCCACTTCGATGTGATCGAGATCGCGCGCACTCGAACCGGCCAGCGCAAACATTCCGTCGAACGAAATGTTCATGTAATTTTTGCCGCCGCCACCCCCGCCCGCGATCGGAATTGGCTCAGTCAATCCTGAGCCGGTGCCTGTGCTCGAGCCGGTCTCGGCGACCGTCGTCACCGAGGCGTCCGTTGTCGGGAAAGCGGTGCCGTTGGCATTGACTGCTGGTGGTGGTTGAGCGCCGGATGGAGCGACCACAGCGCTATCTGTTGTCGGAAAAAGCGCGGGCGCGCTTGCCGCCGGTGAAGCCGAACCGGAAGGCGTTGCTGCTGCTTCCGGCGTTTGCGGCAACGAAGGCGCATTTTTTTCCATCGCGCCCTGCTGTTCCTTCACTTGCTGTTGCAACGTCTGGACCATTTCCGTAAGCGATTGCACTTGCTGGCGCAGAGCCTCCACGTCTGCTGCCGTCGCGGCGGGCGACGCTGCTGCAGGCTCCGCCGCATGCGCATTTGCCAATAGCGTCCAGGCGAGCACCGCTAAGATAAAATTTCTCATCCCAATCTCCTGATGGCCTCGGGTGAATTTCGCCCGAGATAATTCTGAACCGATCAATTGCGTCCGGCGCGCATTGGATCAGCCGCCGGCAGAACGCGCGCTGGCAACTGGCCGCCGAAGCGGAACACCAATCGTTCAGGAGATCGCGGGCGGCGCGTGTTCGAGCAGAGAAAAGAGGCGTGCGTCCTGAAATTCGAGACGGCTGAATACAAGCGTGGAAAAAGCGGGCGGCTGGTTCGGAGCGATCGCGATCGCATCAACAGATGTCTGTTCGCACGAGCCGGTGGCAAGCAGCGTGACCGCGCATTCGTGATTTGGAGCGCCCCTCGATCCATGAACGCGTTCGTGAAGTCGCGGCGCGGCGGAGAGCGCGAGCGTTAATAAAAACACGCCAAGAAAACCAGCGGTAAGAATCGCACGGAACGCAATCGACTTGCCATCGGTGCGGCGCAGATTCATGGTGGCGAACTTGGCTTTTCCACGCGGAAATCGCAAGCACGATCCTGCCGGCCGCGCTCCGCCGGCCACGGTGCAGGGCTGGACAGTGCGAAGCTGTTGGTGTACGAGACGCTGCGCGCATGATCGGACCGGCTAAAATTTATTTCATCGTTTTCGGCCTGCTCACCATCGTGGGCGGCGTGATCGGATTCGTGAAAGCAGGCAGCACGGCTTCGATTATCGCCGGATCGATTTCCGGAATCATTTTGTGCGTCGCAGCCTATTTACTTCCCGAATATCTCGCGGCCGGTCTCGCGATCGGCGCCATCACGTCGATCCTTCTCGCCGGAAGATTTATTCCGGCGTTCCTGAAAACTGGCAAGGCCATGCCAGCCGGCTTGATGTCGATCTTGAGTGTGATCGGTGTCATCATGGCGATCGTCGCCTGGATCAAAAAGTAACGGACGCGTGCGAAGATTTCGTCTGAGGACGCTGCGCCTTTTCGCGCTTCTTCTGCTAGCGCTGGTGCTGACGGCGATTGTTCTGCGCTGGATTTCGCTCGAGCGCTGGCATCGGAAACAAATCGCGCTGGAGGCTCCGATCGAGCTCGAGATTCCGGAGAAGACGCCGGCGCCCTCTGCGCCGCCCAAGCCGCCTGTCATCAGCGGGCGGCTGGATACGTCGCGTCTCTTCAGCGGAATCACCGTCCACGCCGCAGTCGAGCCGACTCCGGGCGGCGCGGCTTCCGACGAACGGATCGATCCGCAGAGTTACGTTCTTGATTTGAAATTGCACGCCCGCGTGCCCGCTCCGAACACGACGATCGAAGAGCTGGCAAAAGTCAGCCCTGAATTGCCGCGATTGCTTCCGGGTTTGGCCGCGATGGTGACCTCGGATTCGGTTTCGCCACTCTTCAAGGAATTGTACGACACGAAGCTGAAAAGTTTGCGCGAGAATCTAGTCCGGCTCGATCAACTCCTTTCCCGCCACAACTTTTACGATTGCCAGACGGTGCTCCAATTGCGTCATCCGGAAAGCCATCGGCGGGCCATTCTCTTGCAAGCCGACATGGATGTGGACGCCGACGGCTCCGATTCCGACCGGCTGCCGGGCGGCGCCGGCATCTCGGCCAACTTCAAGCCGTTCACCAGTTTCAAGTGGCCGAAAAAAAGTCCCATTCCTAATTCCTATCTGGAACCGACGCAGGAAAAACTGAAACGCTACGAGGCGGAATTGGCGATAAAGACCACGCCGCCCGAGCGGAAACGCGAATTGAAAAGCGCGATCGCTACGCTCCGTGACGAAATCGAGACGCTGAAAAAATTCAGCTTCTTGATCGGCGCGACCGATCCTTACATCGTGCTCCCTTCGAGTTTTCCGAAGGCGGACGGCGGCAAGGTGGGCGATTACGCGATTGTTATTTTTGGCGACCGAATCTTTCCCGCCATCGTCGGCGACATTGGGCCGCCCGATAAAACAGGTGAAGCGTCGCTGCGGATCGCGAAGGAAATCAATGCGCTGGCTACGCCAAACAATCGGCCGGTCAGCGATCTGAAGGTAACTTATCTGATTTTTCCGGCGACAGCTGACCCACCGTTCGGTCCGCCCGATCTGGAGAAACTGCAGGCGCGTTGCGAAGCGCTGGTGAAGGAAATCGGCGGAGCGGGCGTGCCGTTGCATCATTGGGAGAACATCATTCCGCCTCTGCCAACTCCGACTCCGACGCCGAGTCCAACACCATCCCCGGCAGCAACGCCGGTTGCGTCTCCCAGTGCGAGCTTCGCGTTTCCACTTCCGTCGGCTGCTCCGTCGCCCTCATCGTAGCGACTTCTGTGCTCCGGCCGCCCTACATCCGACCGCGGTGTTTGTAGAATTCCAAGCGCTCGATAATTGAGTCCACGTATTTGCGTGTCCCGGGGAAATCGATGCGCGCGCGAAATGCGCTCGATGTGATCGCGGCATCGTCACCACCGGCCCATCGTTGCGCGCGGCTGGCGCCGGCGTTGTATTCCGCCAGCGCGAACGGAAGCGGATCGGAATGGTTTTCCCAGTGCTGCAACGCGCGCCGCAAATACCAGGTGCCCGCTTCCAGGTTCGTTTTCGGATCGAATAATTCTTCGACGCGAAAATTCTCCACCCGATTTTCCCGCGCCCATTCGCGCGCCGCCTTCTCGCTCACCTGCATGAGACCCCGTTCGCCGGCGCTACCGAATTTTTGCGCATCGAACCGGCTTTCGCGCCAAACGACCGCCTTCACCAGCATCGCGTCGAGTCCATGTTCGGCGGCGACCGATCGAATGAGCGCGTCGTGCTGCTGGAAACGCGCCGGGCTGATCCATTCGTAAAACGAGTAAAGCGGATCGCCCGAGCGTAAAGAGAGATAAGCCGCGCCCGCCGCCACGGCGAGCAGCGCGCAGATGATCAGCTTAAAGGAGAATCGAGCCATGCTTCACCGAAGAGAACGGCGCCGCTAAAAACTGGATAAACGTCCGAGGCGCGAAGAAAGTCATTCAACATCAATCCACGCATCTTTTCCCCGAGCAATGAAATTTCTTCTCCGGCGCGCATCGTGAAGGAACCGTACGCGCGGGTTATCATCGACCGAGCCATTCATCGTGAGCTCGATTATCTCATTCCTGAAACGTTTGCCGATCGGGTCGGGATCGGTTCGCGCGTGCGCGTGCCGTTTCGTGATCGATCGGCGCTTGGCACCGTCGTGGCGCTGCTCCAGGAAAGTGGAGCCGAGGGCATTCGTCCGATCGAAGCTCTCGTCGGCGACAGGCCGATCCTGAGCGCAAAACTTATCGAGCTGGCCCGCTGGATGAGCGGGTACTATTGCTGCCCGATTGAAGCGGTGATGCGCAGCCTTTTGCCGCAAGTCATTCGACGGGCCGAGATCGGCTGGAAAAAACAATTGTTTGTCAGCCCAGCGAGGAAGATTACGGCAGAAGAAATCGAGAAATCGCGGAGACGCGCGCCGCGCCAGGCGGAGTTGCTCGAAGCAATCGTACAACTCCAGGCCCCGATCGCCGCCGCCGAACTTCTTCGACAAACGTCGCTCGACAATCAGACTCTGCGCGCGCTGGAAAAACGCGGCTTCGTCGTCTTGCGCGAGGAAGCAGTCGCGCGCGATCCGCACGGGGACGAGCAATTCATCGCTTCCGCCAGCCTCACTTTAAATGCGGAACAGGCCGAGGCGTTGCGCGCTGTCGATGAAGCGCTCGCCGCGCCCGATAGTGCGCGCCCGATCCTGCTGCACGGTGTGACCGGAAGCGGCAAGACGGAAATTTATTTGCAAGCGATCCATGCGACCATCGCGCGCGGTAAAACTGCGATCGTGCTCGTGCCGGAGATTTCACTCACGCCGCAAACCGTGGAGCGCTTCAAGAGCCGCTTCGCAGAGGGACAGGACACTGTTGCTGTTTTGCACAGCCATTTGTCGGAGGGCGAACGCCACGATGAGTGGCACAAGATTCATTGCGGGCGGGCCCGGATCGTGGTTGGGGCGCGCAGCGCAGTCTTCGCGCCGCTCGAAAATCTTGGGCTGATCGTAGTCGATGAAGAGCATGAGACATCTTACAAACAGGAGGAAGCGCCGCGTTATCATGCGCGCGACGTCGCGGTGGTGCGCGCGAAGATGGAGCAGTGCGCTGTTCTGCTCGGGACGGCGACGCCGTCGCTCGAGAGTTATTTCAACGCGGTGCAGGGGAAATATCAGCTGCTGAATTTGTCGCAGCGGGTAGACGATTGCCAGATGCCACTGATGCGGATCGTCGATCTGCGGCTCGAGCGCCGAAAGGAGAAAGTCGCTGCGATTCTTTCTGGAAAATTGCGGGCCGCGATCGGCGATCGGCTGGAGAAACGCGAACAGACGATCCTGTTCCTTAATCGCCGTGGCTTCTCCACTTCACTGCTTTGCAGCGCGTGCGGAGAAGCGCGGAGCTGCCCCAATTGCAGTGTCGCGCTCACGTTCCATCGCGGCGCCGCGCGCTTGAGCTGTCATCTCTGTGGACACACCGCCGCCGTCCCGAAGAAATGTCCCGCTTGCGGCGAAGACGCGCTCATCTACTCCGGTTTTGGCACGGAGAAAGTGGAGGAAAATGTCGCGCAAATATTTCCGACCGCGGTCGTGCGCCGAATGGATGCCGACTCCATGACGCGCAAGGAAGCGTATCGCGAAACGCTGCACGCATTTCGCGCCGGCAAGATCGACATTCTCGTCGGCACCCAGATGATCGCGAAAGGCCTCCATTTTCCGAACGTGACGCTCGTCGGAATAATCAATGCCGATCTCGCGCTGCACCTGCCTGATTTCCGCGCCGGCGAACGGACTTTTCAATTGCTCACCCAGGTCGCGGGCCGGGCCGGTCGTGGCGAAACGCCCGGGGAAGTCTTCGTGCAAACGTACACGCCGTTCAGTCCGTCGATTCAGTTCGCGCGCCACCACGACTTCGCGGGCTATTTCCAACAGGAATTGGAATTTCGCGAACGTTGCGATTTTCCGCCGTTCAAACACGCGGTGCTGATTACGGTTCGTTCGGCTCACGAAACGCGCGCGCAGTTTTCAGCGGCCACAATTGCGCGTCGCTTAAAGGAAGCGCTGCCGGCCGAATTCATCTTGAGTGAGCCGTCGCCCGCGCCCCTCGAGAAACTGCAAGGTCAATTCCGCTTCCACATTCTGATCCGTGGCGTAGCGATCCTGCGGTTGAGCCGCCTCATTCGCGAGACGCTCGACAAACTTCCGCTGCCCGAAGACGTCGTCGCGTCGGTCGATGTGGACCCGTATCAGTTGCTCTGATTGCGCCGAATTAGTTTGGGCACTTCCGCTTTCGCGAGAGCGGTGAATGCGCCGACGGCGCTATTCGCACCGGAATTGCTGAGACGAAGCAGGCCGATATCCAGCGCGAGCTTTTTGCCCAGAAGACGGATGGCTTTCAACTGCAGCGATTCCCTTCCGCGCAACGCGATCTTCGGCATCAACGCCGCCGCTTTTAAGGGCCCGAGCGAACGGAGAAGTGTGTCGATCGCGTTCAGCTCCGCGACAGTGCGAGGACGAACCTGATGGTTCAAGCAAAGTTGGTCCGTCATGCGGCGCATCACGAACGTGCCCGACAATTGGAGCAGCCGCTGTTGGTGCAGCTCGGAAAATTGGACGACACGCCGTTTCCACCACGGGTGCGTCTGCGAAACGATCAGGGCAAATTCATCCGTGCAAAGACGTTCGTAGCGCAAGTTTGGAGAATGGCGGGTGAGAAAACCGAAACCAACATCCATCCGGCCATCTTCCAGAGCTGTTTCAATTTCGGTCGAGGAAATTTCTTCGACCGTGAGGCTGATCCCGGGATGACTGGCGGCGAAAAGACCAAGCAGCCGCGGCATCAGGGCGACGTTGAGAATCGGGACAACTCCGACGTGCAGCGCGCCGCGTAATTGACGTGGTTCGCCGCTGAGTTCCTGGAGAAAATTTTCCAGCTGACGAAGAATCGCGCGGGCGTGCTCCTGAAAGATCAGGCCGGCCGAGGTGAGGAGAATGCGTTTCCCGTGTCGTTGAAAGAGCGAAACCCGAAGCGCGTTTTCCAAGTCGCGCAACTGTTGCGAAACGCTCGGTTGCGAGATTCCGAGGCGATCAGCCGCGCGACTGAAGCTGCCCGCTTCGGCTACGGCCAGGAAGTAGCGAAGGTGGCGCAGTTCTAACGGGTCATGCATCACCTAGGAATAATATCGCGGCAGAATTTCCTTTCATAGGCAAAGATTATTGTCGTATTTCCATTACCTTTAGTTGGGGCGACATGACACGACTTATTACAATGGCGGCTCTCAGCGCTTTGCTCCTCACCGGCTGCGGGAAGAACCCTGGTTCGAGCGCCGGAGCAGGGACCAATAAAATTCGCGTCGGTTACATCGGCTTGACCTGCGAGGCGCCGATTTTTAGCGCGGTGGAAAAGGGATTCTTCAGGGAGGAGGGGCTCGAAGTCGAAATGGTAAAGTGCGAGTGGGCCAATTACAAAGACGTGCTCGCGCTTGGCGGATTCGACATCACCCATCACCTCGTCATGTATTTTCTCAAGCCAATCGAGCAGGGACTCGATGTGAAATTTACCGCCGGAATCCACAAGGGATGCTTGCGAATCCAAGCGGCGACGAACGGCCCGATCCATTCCGTGCGGGATCTGCGCGGCAAGCGAATCGGAGTTCCCGGGATGGGGACGCCGCCATTTATTTTTGCCAATCGCGTTCTGGGTGCGAACGGCATCGACGCAAGCAAGGATGTGACATGGCGTGTTTTTCCCGCTGGCGAACTCGGCCTCGCGCTCGACAAAGGCGAAGTCGATGCGGTCGCGGATTCGGAACCGATCGGCAGCCTTCTGCTCGCCGATGGAAAAGTGCGAAACGTGGCGGACCAGGCCGCGGATGCTCCTTACAAAGATGAATATTGTTGCGCGGTGATTGTGAACGGAAAGTTCCTGGCCGCGCATCCGGAGGCGGCCGCGGCGGCGACCCGCGCTTTGCTCAAAGGGGCGAAGTGGGTGGAAGCAAATCCGGCCGCCGCCGCGCGATTATCGGTGGAGAAAAAATATCTCGCATCGAATCCGGAATTGAACGCGGTGGCGATATCGCACCTCCGTTACGTGCCGAGCGTTTCCGGCGCTGACGATGCAGTGAAATCGGCTGCGGCTGAAATGAAAATCGCGGGCATGCTCAGTCCCACCACCGACGTTGCTGATCTCGCGAGACGCGCTTTCGCGCATTTGGATGGTGTCTCGGACGCCTGGTTGGAAAATCTCGAAGTCGAGAAAGTGGTGGGCGGGCAGATCCCGCCCGATCAAGACATCCGCTTGTTTGCGGAAATGATCCTGTCTGATACGAAAGGCTCGTGCTGCAGCAAAACCAAGGCGATGGCCGCGAAGAAGTGAATCCAACTTCGCCGTTACTTGGCCTGCGCACCATCCTCGCAGTCCCGGTGGCGGTGCTAATCGCGCTGGCGATTCATTTCTCTGTTTCGAAAAAAGAAGCAGCCGCCGAGGTTCATTCGTACACGTTGTTCCTTTGCATCGTTCTCGGCGCGAGCGTCGCGCTGGCGGGGATGCAAGCGTGGTTGATGAACATGCGTCGCTGGATGCGAAACATGTTTCCGATCCTGGCCGTCGCACTTTTGCTGCTTTGCGTTTGGGAAATAATCACGTCGGGTCTTCGCCTGCTTCCGCTGCCTTATTTTCCGAGTCCAGCCGGCGTCCTGCAAAGTTTGGTGAACGATCGCGCGCTGCTTTTCGACAGCACCTGGCATTCGCTCGTTCTGCTTCTTGGCGGATACGCACTCGGCGTCGCTGCGGGATTGATCAGCGGCGTTTGCATCGGCTGGTCTTCGCCCGCTCGTTATTGGGGAATGCCGGTGCTGAAAGTGGTCGGCCCGATTCCCGCCACCGCGTGGATTCCGCTGGCGATGGTCGTCTCCCCATCCGCGGTTTTTTCCGCGGCTGCGCTCATCGCGCTCGCGGTCTGGTTTCCGGTCACGATGCTGACCGCATCGGGAATTTCAAACACGCGCGCTTCCTACCTCGACGTGGCGCGCACGCTCGGCGCGGGACGGGCCTATCTCATTTTTCGTGTCGCCATTCCCGCGGCGATCCCGAGTATTTTCATCGGGCTTTTCATGGGCCTCGGCGCGTCATTTTTAACGCTGGTGGTGGCCGAAACAGTGGGCGTGAAATCGGGGCTCGGCTGGTATGTGAGTTGGGCGCAAGGCTGGGCGGAGTACGGAAAGGTTTTCGCGGCGCTCATTATCATGGCCGCGTTTTTCTCCACGATCATGACCATTCTTTTCAAAGTCCGCGATCACGTTCTCGTCTGGCAAAAAGGAATGATTAAGTGGTGACGGCGCCCCCGACCGAGGCTTCTTCGCTGCACGTTCGCGAAGTGAGCAAGAGGTTTCCGACCCCGGATAATCCCGCTGCGCGCCGGCTCGCGCTGGAAGGCGTTTCGCTTTCGCTCGCTGCCGGCGAATTGGTTTCGCTCATCGGCCCAAGCGGCTGCGGCAAATCCACATTGTTGCGCCTGATTGCGGGGCTCGATTTTCCCGACTCCGGCGAGCTCTTGATCGGCTCCGCAGCGATTAAGGCGCCCGGTGCGGAACGTGGCTTGGTTTTTCAGGATCCGAATCTTTTTCCGTGGCTAACCGTCCGGCGCAACATCCAGGCCGGGCTGGTCGCGCGCCGCGTCCTGAAAGAGAAGCGTCATGAAGTGGATGAGTTCATGCGTCTGGTTGGGCTGGAAAAATTTGGGAATGCTTATCCGCACCATCTCTCCGGCGGCATGGCGCAGCGCGCGGCCCTGGCGCGTGCATTGATCAATCATCCACGAGTTCTTCTTCTCGACGAGCCGTTAGGCGCGCTCGATGCATTCACGCGGATGCGAATGCAGGATGAAGTTTTGCGTCTCTGGCAAGCCCGACGCACGACGATGCTTCTTGTTACTCATGACATCGACGAGGCAATCTATATGAGCGATCGCATCGTCATTATGACCCAGCCTCCGGGACGAATTGAGCGAACGATCGCAATCGAGCTGGATCGTCCGCGCGACCGGAGCAGCTCGGCGTTCCTTCATTTGCGTGGAGAAATTCTGGAGCTTCTGCACTTCGCCGGCAACGCAGGAGCGGCGCACGCGTAGGCGTTGATGACAGCCGCGAGCGACGTTAAAATGCTTCCACCGCGAAGGGGCGCTTGAGTATCATCCCGGCGCGCGATGGAAGAAATAGCCGGGAAGCTAACCACGGGCGAGCCGCTCAGCATCGATCAATTGATCGAATATCTGCCTGCGTTGAAAGAAGTGGCGCGGGCGCAATTGGAAAATTGGGCGAAAGGCGCCGCCGTGCTGCATCGTTATCGCAAAGGCGAAATCGTCTGCACCGAAGGCGAATTCGGCTCGACCGCTTACTACATCGTCTCGGGCTCTGTCGATATTTTCATTCGCAATCCGCTCGCGCATCTGCGCACCCGTCCGGCCTTCGGTTTTTTCGGCCGAAGCGTGGCGCGAATGAAAAGTTTCCTGACTGATGACGGCCAGGATAAGCGGGCGGAGGCGCACGAACGTAAGTTCATCGGCATCGATGCCAACATCGACCTCCCGATGAACAAGCCGCTCGCGCAGCTCGGAGCGGGCGAGCTTTTCGGCGAAATGACCTGCCGCACTTATCAGCCGCGTTCGGCTACGGTCCAGGCGCGCGAACCATGCGTGATGGTCGAAATGTTACGGGTGATTCTCGATATGCTCGTCGGGAATCGGCAGGTGTCCGACGCATCGAAAGCCACGTCGAAAGTAAAAGCGCCCACCTTCAAGGGGACGTCGTTCAAGGTGGAGATGGAGAAAAAATATCGCGAGCGCTCGCTCGAGAATCATCTCCGCAGCGTTCCGCTTTTCGCGACCGTCGGGGACGAATTCATTTCGTATTTAAAAGAAAAGGTCGAGCTGGTTTCCTTCAATCAGAACCAGGTCATCTGCAAAGAAGGCGAAGAAGCCGACGCGTTTTATCTCATCCGCTCGGGAATGGTGCGCGTCTCGCAAGCGATGCCCGGCGGCGAAATGGTGCGCACTTATTTGAGCCGTGGCGATTATTTTGGCGAGATCGGTTTGCTCCGCTCAATCAAACGGACCGCGACCTGCGCAGCGCTCGATGCGGTGGACGTGGTTAAAATTCCCGCGGCCGAGTTCCACCTCATGCTGGAAAAATTTCCAACGGTGCGCGCACAATTGGAGCCGGTGGCGGAAGCGCGCTTGGCCGCCATCACCGAACGCACCCTCCCGGCCGGTTTGCGGCTGGACGATTTTCTTAACCAGGGATTGTTCGAGGCGCAAAATCTTCTCCTGATCGATCTCGATAATTGCACGCGCTGCGACGCCTGCGTTCAGGCTTGCGCGAAAGCACATGACGGCGTCTCGCGATTGCTGCGCGACGGCTTGCGCTACGATCATTTCCTGGTGGCGACGGCCTGCCGCTCGTGTCGCGATCCGCTTTGCATGACGCAGTGCCCGGTCGGTTCGATTCGCCGGAAGGAAAATCTCGAGATCATCATCGAAGATTGGTGCATCGGCTGTGGCAAATGCGCCGAGCTTTGCCCTTACGGCAATATCAACATGCATCCGATCGAGGTGATCAAGGAAGTGAAGACCGAAATCAAATCGGCCAATCCCGCCATTCCGCCCACGGTGAAAATCGAAAAGAAAAAAACCACCGCTTACAAAGCGAACACCTGCGATCTTTGCACTCAATTATCGACCCCGAGCTGCGTCTATGCCTGCCCGCACGACGCAGCGAAGCGGGTCGATCCGCAACGATTTTTCGGGGACGCAATTAGCGCGCAGGATGAGCTGCTAAAAGACGGCTGGGCGCCGGTGCGACGTTATGAAACGCATCACACCCACTGATTGAGAAGAGGCGCGCGTTTCAATTCCCATGCGGATCACGAACTGGAAACATATTCCCTGGTTCATTTTCGTTTGTCTGGCGACGATCGCCGCCTGTCTCCTCTACCTCGGCAATTTCCATCCGGACCGCTTGCCGGCGGCAATTCGATTGCCACCGTCGCTCATTCAAACTCCATCCGATCACCGCAGCGTCGGCGGCACGCCGCTCGGTTTGATTTTCGGCGCAATCTCTCTCGCCATTTTTGTTTTTGCCGCGCTGCTGAGTTTGCGGAAAAAAATTCCGCTCTGGCGCGTGGGCACAGTGCAACGGTGGTTGCGCGCCCACATCTGGCTGACCTTTCTCACCGTGCCGCTGGTCATTTTGCACAGCGGTTTTCGGCTCGGTGGTCCGATGACGACGTTGCTGATGGCGCTCTACGCCGTTGTCATGATCAGCGGAATTTACGGCCTCGTCCTGCAACATCTCATGCCGGCGCTGATGAAAGAGCGGTTGCCTGCGGAAACTGTCTTCGAACAGATCCCGCACATTCGCGCGCAACTCTGCACGGCCGCGGAAAAGATGCGTGATTCATTAAAGCCCGCGCCGCCGAAGAAAACCGACGCGGGCGCGCCGGCGTCGAGCGCAGCGAAAGCGGTTACGACTGGTTCCGCAGTGATGGCTTCCACGAAAGGCGAATTGAGCACGCCGGTCGCGCGCGCGAAATCAGCAGTCGGCTCGGAAACGATTGCAGCGCCTGTTTCCGCCGCTGCAACAACTGCGTCGGCCGCGCCGGCGGCAAAAGCGGCGGAGACGGTGGAACCAGCGACGCAAAGCGTAATTTCTCCGTCGGCAAACGCAGCCGCGCCGGCCGCGAACGCTCCGGAGACAATCGGCACCCCAACAGCGCGTGTGCAAAGCGAACCGCCGGATGCGCCCGTTCCGCGCGCAGCCGTCCCCGCTGGCGATCAACCCGCGCCTGCGCCGTCGGTAGTGGCCGCGGAGCCGGCCGCGCCCCGAGTAACAATGCCGATAGCAAAACCAGCTGTGCCGCCGACACCGGCACCTCCAAGTTCGACTCCAGCAAAACCCGCGGCGCCGGCAGCGGCGAAACCCACTCCGGCAAGACCGGCGCCACCGGCCGGTGATTCAGCCTCCGAAGCGGCGCTGGTGGAGTTCATCGATCGCCAGATTCTTCCGTATTTGGAAGCGAGGCGCGGAGACAAAATGCGGCTCGGCAATCCCCGTTTTTCCGACGACACATTTCGGTTTGTGAAACTGCGCGTGGCCGAGACGTACCGCAGCCGCGTCGAAGAAATCCAGGGCTGGTGCGACGAGCGGCGCATGCTCGATTTGCAAACGCGCCTCCAGCATTGGCTGCACGGCTGGCTTTTCATCCATGCGCCGTTTTCCTTTTTGCTTTTGCTCCTGACGTTCTGGCACGCCTGGGTCACGCTTTTTTATTACTGACTTGAAGAACGCGTCGCGAAACTGATCATGGCCACGCCCGGACGCACCCAAAAACAAATCGCCGAGCGCTACAAAGGCAATCTCGGTTATTACAAACGCAAGCATCCGTGGCGGGTGGCGCGCTTTTGCGCAACCTTCGTCGCAGTCGTGGGCGGCATCGCGGCGATCGTGGTTTTTCAAAAACGGGGCCGCGAAGAATTTTTCAGTGCGGGGAGAATTTCGAGCAATCACGCGAACTTCGCTGAAGACTGCGCCCAGTGTCATGACAAAACAGGGGCGCTCGGCGACGACATAACGCTCACGAAAATCAAAGCGGTCGTGAAAGAGCGCTTTCATCGCGGGATCGATTTCAGCGCGATCGATCGCAAATGCGAGCAGTGTCATCAACAGCACACCCTCCACGAGCCGAACGTGGTGGAAAATCGTTCCTGCTCCGCTTGCCACCAGGAACATCAGGGCCCGGGTCCGATGCGGCTCGTCGCGGATTCGCAGTGTGCTTCTTGTCACAACGACAGCGGCGTGATGGCCGCGTCCGCGCAAAAAGGAATGCAGCTCTCGCCCGCGGCATTTCATCTTCGGGCGCGGCCGGCGCAGCAGGTCGTTTTCGAATTGCCGCGCCCGGCCCGCGGTTACACCCAGGTTTTTTCTTCCTTCGCCAAGGGTCATCCGCCATTCCAGCTCGAATCCGAAAAGATGCGCGATCCGGATGTGCTCCGTTTCAATCACCAGCGCCACGAAGCCGCTGATATTCCTTTGCTGAACGGCCGGAAGCTCGATTGCAATTTCTGCCACAAACCAGATGTGGACGGCCGTTATTATCAGCGGATTAATTTCCAGGCGAACTGCCAGGCCTGTCACTCGCTTCAGTTCGATGCGAAAAATCCGGAGCTGACTCTGCCCCACGGCGATCCGACCGCGATCCGCGGATTTCTCCGTGCCTTGCCGGCGCAATACGCGGACCTCGCCGTCCGCAAAGGACTCGTTAGGCCAGCCCAGATCCAGAATTTTGTCGCGCAACAAATGACCCAGTTGCGCGAGCGGGTTCGCTCCGGCGAAGATTTTGAGCGCCAGATTTTTTTCACGAAAGATCCTTACAAGCCGCAGCGTGAAGGCGGCACGCAAACGGGGGGATCATTTTACGGCTGCGCTTTTTGTCACGAAGTGAAACCGGCGGCGAACAGGGCACCGCTGATTACTAAACCCATTCTGGTGGATCGCTGGATGCCGCAAGCGCGATTCGATCACGCGAAACACGCGAGTGTGAAATGCGACGATTGCCATCACGCCAGCCAAAGCCGCGAGACATCCGACGTTTTGATGCCGGGGAAAGCGAGCTGCGTCGTTTGCCACAGCCCCCAGGGAAAAGTGGTTTCCGAATGCATCACCTGCCACAGCTACCACGCGCCGCCCCAGATTGCCGCGGCGGATTTGCATGCGGAGCCGCTCGGTTCATTCAAGCAGATGCTGCTCGGGAGTAATCAGCGCTAACGCGATCGTTTCTCGACGACGCAATCTTTCCGCTCGCGAAAATCAGCTGTCGCGCGCAGCGGATTCCATCAACTTTCCGGGATGCGGCCAGGACTCGAGATCAATCTTCTTGTGCCGGATTTGTGGCAACAGGAGGCGGTTCGCGCATTGCGCGCCGGGAAAGATGTGGTCGTGCAAGCGCCGACTGGTTCGGGCAAGACTTATATCTTCGAGCTGCTTTATCATTCCCTCAAAAGCCAGGCGATCTTTACCGTGCCGACGCGCGCGCTCGCGAACGACAAACTGGCGGAATGGCGCGGGCGCGGCTGGGATGTCGGCATCGCAACCGGCGATCTCGCGCTCAATCTCAACGCGAAAGTTTTAGTCGCGACGCTCGAGACTCAGCGCGCCCGTTTTCTTCGCCGCGACGGTCCAGGCCTCCTGGTCGTGGATGAATATCAAATGATCGCCGATCCGGTGCGCGGCGTGCACTATGAATTGGCGCTCGCGCTCGCTCCGCCTGAAACGCAACTGCTGCTCCTCAGCGGAAGCGTCCAAAATCCGCAGGATGTCGCGGAATGGTTGCGCCGCATCGGGCGCGATCCCGTTTTGATTTCGCACCAGGAGCGTCCCGTTCCGCTGGAAGAAGTGGATTTGTCAGCGCTGCCGGAATCGCAATTCGTGCAGACGAAGAATTTCTGGCCGCGCATGATCGGCAAAGCCTTGCGCGCCGATCTCGCGCCGGTGCTCGTTTTCGCGCCGCGCCGAAACGCCAGCGAAGAAATAGCGCAGGCGATCGCGTCCGCTCTTTCGCCGCGCGATCCGCTCCCGCTTTCCGCGGAACAGGAAGCGCTCGCCGGCAAGCGCCTCTCGAAATTGTTGCGCAGTCGGATCGCGTATCATCACAGCGGTTTGAGCTACGCGGTCCGGGCCGGATTGATCGAGCCGCTCGCCAAAGCCGGCCAGCTTGATGTGGTCGTGGCCACGATGGGGCTGGCTGCAGGGATCAATTTTTCGATGCGTTCTGTTCTTGTCACCGACACGCGTTTTTTCGCCGGCAACTTCGAGCGCCACGTCCAACCCGATGAGTTATTGCAAATGTTTGGTCGCGCCGGCCGCCGCGGTTTGGATGAAACGGGTTACGTTCTCACCCTTCCGGATATTCCCCGGCTCGCAGACGCGCGCCCACGTCAATTGAAGCGTTCGATTCAGGTCGACTGGCCGAGTCTGATCAGCGTCATGCGCGGCGCTGCTGATCGCGGCGAGCAACCGTTCTCGGCCGCAGTCGAGTTGAGCCGCTCTCTTTTCAGTGCGCAGCTGGTCCCGATTGGCTCCGAACATTCTCTCGCCACCGGCGAAAAACCGTGCGGACTATGGGTTGATGCGGAGCGCGCCCGCTTCGCGCGAAGACCGATCAAGGAAATCCTGAACTCGGCCAATGAATGGGAGCCGGTCAACTCCGTGCCGCAGAACGTGTCGTTAGGCCAACTCTTCCTTCGTGAAAAGGAGGAATGGGTGCCTGCGCTCACTCTGCCACGCAGCCTCGATGGGCGCGGCTTTGGAAATTTGTGCAAGCTCCGCGAAAAAGGAATTTACGGTCGCGAAATTCCTCTTGTCAGCGTCCCGTCCGCCGATGCGATCGTGCCGGTGAAATGGCTGCGAAAAATTATCGGGCCCCAAATCGTCACGCGCGATTTTTTCGAGCAAAACATTTTACCACGCGTCACCGAGTTTACTCGCGGCGGAAATATCGCTGCTCTCGTTCAACACGGCGAAACGATTTACGCGCGTCTTGATTTTTCCGAGGTCGTTGTTCCCGCCGTTCTGGATTCCCGCGGGCGCGCGCTGCAAGAACCGCCGGAGCGGGAAAATCTTCCCATCGTTTGCCGTCATTGTTCCGAATTGGAGCGCGATCTTTCCGTGATCATCACGAACTCTCCCGCTTACGCCTGGCGACAGCTTGGTCTCATCACCGAAGACGGAAGGCCGACTCGCCGCGGCGGTCTCTTTTCATTTTTTCAAGCCGGCGAAGGTCTGGCCATCGCTGCTGCGTTGGAAGATGAAACTTATCCGATCGACGATCTCGTGTTCGATCTTGCCAACATCCGCGCCGGTCCGCGGTTCGCCGGCGAAGACGCGCCGCTCGGCGGCCGGCTTGGCATTCTTTGCCAGCGTGTTTACGGCCGCGCCGATCATCCCGGTTATCTCGAAATGGGCGTGCCTGTTCATTACGGTTCGGGCGCGGCGGAAGTGATTCGCGAGATCGCGGCGAACTCCTCTCCGCGTTATCGGCTGACGACCGACTCGCTGCGCTCCGGTGATATCGAACGCGCGCTGATGGAATGGCGGAGTCTGCTCCGGCACATCGTCGGCGCGCCGGATTTGGAATGGGAACGCTGGCGTGCATTGCAACGGATCGCCGCGCATTTCGTTGATAATACCATTTCGCCTGCGGCTCTCGATTTTCCGCCGCTCCTTGCGTCGCAACAGCGGCGCGGATTCGGAGCGAGCGTTTAACGATCCATTTTTGGCGACGAGACGAAAATGCGCGACTCTGTTTTCGATTCCGTTTCCTCGACGACCGCCACCCAAATGAATTCAGACGAGCCAGCGAAAAAACCATCCGAACTTGGCTACCGAATGCCGGCGGAATGGGAGCCGCATGCCGCGACCTGGCTTTCCTGGCCGAGGCGCGAGGGCATCAGTTTTCCCGGCGCCTTCGATCGAGTTCTGCCGACGCTGCGCCGGATGGTGGAGGAGCTGCTCGCGTCCGAGCCCGTCTGCATCAATGTGTGCAATGGCGCCCACGAAGCCGAAGCGCTGCAAGTGCTCGAGGGTTTGCCGCGGGAGCGACTGACATTTCATCGCATTCC
>DASXNS010000037.1:0-8276 GCA_036494865.1 Chthoniobacterales bacterium
TCGTATTGGCGATAGACCCAATTTTTGGAAGCGATCGACGGATCGCGAAGTAATCGCCGCAACGCTTCCTGATTATCGATCTCGGGAACGTTCGATGGGTCGAACACAGCCGTGGGCGGCGGCGCCGTAAATTCGCGAGAATAAAGCGGGGCTTCATCTGCGAGCGGCTTTGCGGGAATTTCTGCCGCCAGCGTCCCGTTGTTACGCACCCGCATCGTTCCGTCATCAGTCACGCGGCCGATTTCCGCGCAAGGCACATCCCATTTTTCAAAAACACCGCGCACTACATTTTCACGGCCGCGCTTCGCGATGATCAGCATTCGCTCCTGCGATTCGCTCAGCAAAATTTCATACGGCGTCATGCCGGGTTCGCGTTTTGGGACTTTCGCCAGATTAATTTCGACGCCAGTGCCGCCACGGCTCGCTGTTTCGCAAGTGGAACAGGTCAGACCCGCCGCGCCCATATCTTGAATGCCGGCCACCGCGTCCGTCGCGAGCAATTCGAGGCACGCTTCCAGCAACAATTTTTCCTTGAACGGATCGCCTACTTGGACCGCCGGGCGATCTTCGCGTGATTCTTCGGTCAATTCGCGCGAAGCGAAAGCTGCACCCGCCAGACCATCGCGCCCGGTTTCAGCGCCGACGTAGAAGACCGGATTGCCGATGCCGCAGGCGGCGCCGCGCGCGAGTTGTTCGTGCCGCAAAACTCCGAGGCAGAAAACGTTCACGAGCGGATTTCCCTCAAAACTTTCGTCGAAATAAATTTCGCCTCCGATCGTGGGCACGCCGATGCAATTGCCGTAATGCGCGATGCCGGAAATCACGCCGGCAAACAATCGGCGATTAGCTTTCACGTTTGCTCCAGCCCCCGCGATCGGGCCGAAGCGGAGCGAATTGAGCAGAAATTCCGGCCGCGCCCCCATCGTGAAAATGTCGCGGATGATTCCGCCCACGCCGGTCGCCGCCCCCTGAAATGGCTCGATCGCGCTCGGGTGATTGTGGCTTTCAATTTTGAACGCCACCGCCCAGCCATCCCCGATATCGACTACGCCGGCGTTTTCTTCACCGGCTTTCACGAGAATGTTCGGGCCGGTGGTGGGAAATTTTTTTAGCTCACGGCGCGAATTTTTGTAGGAGCAGTGCTCGCTCCACATCACCGAGAAAATCCCGAGCTCGGTGAAATTTGGATCGCGTCCGAGGATTTTTTTAATCCGCTCAAATTCCTCGGGGGTCAGCCCATGTTTAGCGACCAATTCAGGAGTGACTTCGGGTTCAGCCGCGAGCATGAGAATCACACGTTAGCCGACACGATTGGCTTGCACAATTCCCGCGGGCCCAGCAGTGACGGTTGCGCGCGGAGGCGGATCCACGAGCAGGCGCTGCGTTGCGTTTTGGGGCAAAGTCAGCTACACGATTCCATGGCTTTTGACCTGAAGGAATCGGTGGCGGCACGTCTGGGGGAAAACTACCAGCTGCATGAGCGACACCTGAATCGCACGCTGGTTGCCGCTCAGCGCGTCATCGGTTTCGATAAAGTCTATGCCCGGGCCGAGGGCGCTTATCTCTATGACATGGATAACGCCGCTTATCTCGATTTCCTGAGCGGATACAGCGTTTTTAATATCGGGCGCAATCATCCGGCGGTGAAAAAAGCGATCCGCGATGTGCTCGATCTCGATCTCCCGAACATGGTGCAGATGGATTGCTCGCTGCTCAGCGGCTTGCTCGCGGAAGCGCTCACCAAACGGACGCCGCCGCATCTCGACGCCGTTTTTTTCTGCAACTCCGGCACCGAAGCGATGGAAGGCGCGCTGAAATTTGCACGCGCTGCCACCCAGCGTAACCGAGTGATCTCGCTCGAAAACGCTTTCCACGGGCTGAGTCTCGGCTCGCTTTCATTGATGGGCTGCGAAAGTTTCACGGAAGGTTTCGGGCCGCTCATGGAAGGATTCGAGACGCGAGTTGCGCTCGATGATATCGCAACGCTCGAGCGGGAATTAGCGAAGCGCGATGTCGCTGCGTTCGTGATCGAGCCGGTGCAAGGCAAGGGCTGCAAGTCGCCCCAGACAGATTTTTTTGTCCGTGCCCAGGAGCTTTGCCGCAAGCACGGAACGCTTTTGCTTTGCGATGAAATTCAAACCGGACTCGGACGCACCGGCAGGATGTTTGGGTTCCAACATTGGAATCTTGAGCCGGACATCATCACGCTGGCGAAAAGTTTGAGCGGCGGCTACGTCCCCTGCGGCGCGATCGTGACTCGCCGCGAAATTTACCAGAAGACCTTTAGCCGGATGGATCGGTGCGTGGTCCATTCGACCACCTTCGGCCGCAACAACCTCGCGATGGCGTGCGGCCTCGCCTCACTGGAAGTGCTCGATGATGAGAAGCTGCTGGAAAATTCCGCGAAGATGGGCGCGCTCTTGATGGAACGAATCGATGCGCTGCGCGCGAAGCATTCCTTCATCAAGGAAGTGCGCGGCAAGGGACTGATCATCGCGATCGAATTCCACGAACCTAACGAGTTCAAGCTCAAGATGGGTTGGAAGCTTCTCCACAAAGTGGACAAGGTCCTTTTCGCGCAAATGGTCGTCACCCAGATGTTGAGCAAGCATCGCATTCTCACTCAAGTGGCTGGTCACGCCATGGACGTAGTGAAGATTCTCCCGCCGCTGATCATCGGTGAACGGGAAGTGGAGATCTTCGTGAGCGCGCTCGACGATGTGCTGACCGAGTGCCGAAAATTTCCGGGACCGATGTGGGAGATTGGCCAAAATTTCATGCGACACGCGCTCGGCTCGAAACGCTCCGGCGACGCGCCGCGGCCAGTTTCCGCCTGACGCTCAACCGGTGGAGCAGAGGATCAGCCGCCGCGATTGCAACATCCGGCCTGGGTTGTTCCCGGCAGATACCTAACGACTCATGAAAACCATTATTCTGCTCACAATCTCGAATGCCTTTATGAACCTTGCTTGGTACGGCCACTTGAAGTTCAAGGATCAGCCACTCTGGATCGTCATTCTGGCGAGTTGGGGCTTGGCATTCTTCGAGTATCTCTTCCAAGTCCCCGCCAACCGCGTCGGCTCCTCCGAGTGGACCGTGCCGCAACTAAAAGTGTTACAGGAATGCATCACTCTGATTGTCTTCACCATCGTCGCGTTCCTCCTTTTTCGTTCGCCGATTAAATGGAACATCGGCGTAGCCTACGCCCTCATCGTCGGTGCGGTCTTCTTCGCTTTTAAGTTTTAAGACTATTAGCGTGCTACCGTCCGCTCGTCTTCGCCGCGATCCATTTCCCGATCTCGGGCAGGAGGCGCGATTTGAAATCGGATTTAAAGCGGATCTCTTCGGCCGCCTTGGCCACGTCGCTTTTCGCGCCGGCAGGCAAATTCTTCTGGGCGTACGCTTCCAGTTCCGTCGCCCATTTTCCGTCTGAAAAACCGCGCATCACGGCCGGCGCGAAACGGATTTTGCCCAGCGCATCCAGTTTTGGATCCAATTGCTTTCGCTGAGCCTGAGCGAATTCCCACGCAACTCCAGGCTGCTCGCCCACTCCCGAAACGTTCATCACGATTCTCACCGCGCGCGACGCCGGCAACTCATCGGTGAGCGAAAGCGGCAAGGTGCGTTTGGCCAGCTCCGGCGCGAGCGAGGCCGCCATCGCGTGATAAAAATTTCCTTTTTCCTCGATGCTTTTTGTCTTCAAGCCGAGCTCGTGGAGTGTCTCCCAGGTTTTTTGATCGCCATATCGGCCAACCACGCCGAGCACCGCGAACCGGAGATCGGGCGGGAGGCTGTCGGGATCGACCAGAAATTTCTGGAAACGTTCTCGCGCCGCCGCGATCACTTCCGGATCGTCGAGGTCTCCGAGGGTCGTGATTAAATTGACTCGGAGCAAACCTCGCGCGGCTTCCTCGTTGGGTTTTGGTTCCCAGCCCACGCGATCGAAGACTGGCCTAACGAGTGAGCGCGCGTAATTTTGAAAAGCGGGACGTTCCTTGTTTCCGATGTAGAGCAAATCGATGTAATCAAGCGTCGCGGTGATTTGTTCCCAGACGGCGAGGCCGTCATCATCGCGCAATGTCTCGGCCAGCTTGAAATAATCCGAGATCGGTTTTCGGTCCGCTTCGACGAGCGCCCAGGTGTCGCTCAAAAGATTCACTTTGTCGGCTTCGGGCAATTGCGGCGCACTCGTGATCAATTGCGCGAAATGTGCGCCATCGTAGGCGACGCGAAAATAACCGACATCGCCTGCGTTCAGCTTCGCGTTCGCCGACGGCGCAACATTCGGCAGAGGCGCTGATTTGCGATCGAGAAGAAACACGCCGCCGGCGGGAGAGCCCGCCGCTGCGATGTCGCGCCAGGCAATCGGGATTTTCCATTGGAGCGGCTTGGGATTTTTCTGGTGAATAGTGAAGCGCTCCTGACTGGTCGTTAGGCCGGCCTGGGTGGAGGAGAGCGAGACAAGCGGCAGGCCGGGCTGTTCCGTCCAGCTTGCCGCGATGGCAGCGATGGGCTTTTTCGACGTTTTCCCCAGCGCATTCCAGAGATCGGCGGTGGTGGAGTTGGAGAACTTGTGCGCTTGCATGTAAGCGCGGATGCCGGCGCGGAAATCTTCTTCGCCGAGATAGCTCTCGAGCATGCGGAGGAACGATTGCCCTTTCAGGTAGGTGATATCGTCGAAGGCGCTGTCTGCTTCGCTTTCCGTTTTGACCGGTTGCTGGATCGGATGGGTGGCGGAAAGGGCATCGGTCGCCATCGCCCGCTGCTTGTCGGTATTGGCGCGCAACCAGACCTGCCATTGCGGATTAAAATGATCCGAGCATTTCGTTCCCATCCAGGAAGCGAACCCTTCGTTGAGCCAAAGATTGTCCCACCACGCCATCGTGACGAGATCGCCGAACCATTGGTGCGCCATTTCGTGCGCCGCCACTTCGAAGATCTCCTCCTTTGTCATTTCCGACGATTTCGCCGGATCGAAAAGGAGCAGGCTCTCGTAAAACATGATCCCGCCCCAGTTTTCCATCGCGCCGCCGAAACCTCCCGGCACCGCGATCAAATCCAGTTTCGGAAGCGGATACTTGATCCCGAAATATTCGTCGAAATAATGCAGGATTTTCTTCGCGCTCTCCAGCGCGTAACGGCCGGTCTCAGCTTTTCCTTTCGTGGTCACGACGCCGATTTTCACGCCATCGGCCTCACCGTAAATCGCGTCCAGCTCGCCCGCGCAAAAAACGACAAGGTAACTCGGCATCGGCGGCGTCTCCCCGAAACGAACTTCTTTTCCGTCCGGGACACTCGTCTCGCTCTCGATCGGCATGTTCGAGAAGGCAGCGAAGTTTGCCGGCACAGTACTCGTTAGGCGAAATTTCGCGCGGAAGACCGGTTCATCCCAGCAGGGGAAAAGACGGCGCGCATCGGTCGCTTCCATCTGAGTGCCGAGCATCGTTTTTTTCGCGCCGCTCGCTTCTTCCTGATAGGTCGCGTAGAAAAGTCCCTGGCCGGATTCGTTGATCGAGCCGGAGAAATCGAGCGAAAGCTGACAGGCGCCCGGCGCGATTTCTTTCTGGAAGGTAAGCGCCGCAATCTGCTCTTTCGCGTCGATTTTAATCGCCGCTTGTGAGACCTGGCCATTCGCTTCGAGCAATTTCGCCGAGCTGATCGCGAGCGCGTTTACGTTCAGTCGAATTGTTTTCGCCGGCTTCCGCACATCCAGAGCGACCGTTTCAGAACCGGTGAAGGCGCGTTTCTCGACGTCCGGTTTAATGTGAATGTCGTAGCTGCTCGGGACGACATCCTTCGAGAGCTTGCCCGGAGTGGTTGCGAAATTGAACGGCGCTTCGGCTTTGAGCGTCATCGGCAGGAGCAGGGTGAAGAGCGCGGCGAAGGAGAATCGTAAAGCCATGGGAGAAACTGCCGATCTTCGCGCGGATGTCGAGCGGACGAATACAAGCTTTCCCTCCCGCTAAAAAATCCGAATCGGGACAGGACATTTTTGCAGGAGGCTCTAAACTTCCGGTCGCGCATGAGCTCCTTCGAAGTAACCGGTGTGCCCATCGACGAATTGCACTCGTTCCTCGCCGGCGCGTATCCTGATCCGTTTCGCATTCTCGGGCCGCATCGCCTCGGCGACGATCTCGCCATTCGCGTTTTCCGGCCGGACGCGAAGGAGGTGAAGATTATTTTGCCGGAAGATAAAGAACGGACATTTCCGGCGCAGCGGTTGCACGCGGAAGGGTTTTTCGAGGCGGTCCTTCCAGGGATGAAACGCGACCTCGATTATCGCATTCATCTGACTGCTTGGGATGGATCGAGCGCCATCGTCCACGATCCCTATGCCTTCGGCACGATCATGGGCGAGATCGATCTGCATCTTTTTTCCGAGGGGAATCACTTGCAGATTTACGAGAAATTCGGCGCGCACCTGCGCACGATCGGCGGAATCGATGGCGTTTATTTCGCAGTCTGGGCGCCAAACGCGCAACGGGTCAGCGTCGTGGGCGACTTCAACGGTTGGGATGGCCGCACCAATCCCATGCGGCGGTTGCTGGGCAGCGGAGTGTGGGAATTATTTTTGCCGGAGGTGCGGGAAGGCTCGCACTACAAATTTGAGATCAGGACGCCTTCCGGCGCGCTCTTATTGAAGAGCGATCCGTTCGCCTTTTTTAATCAGCACGGCGTCCAGACATCGTCGCTGGTTTATAATCTGGAGCGCTATCGGTGGAGCGATCACGATTGGATGGAGGGGCGCGCGACCCGGCGTTTGCACACCAGCCCGCTGAGCATTTATGAAGTCCATCTCGGCTCGTGGCGACGCAAGACCGACGAAGGCGACCGGCTGCTGAGTTATCTCGAGCTGTCGGAAACGCTGCTCCGGTACGTGCTCGAGATGGGCTACACCCACATCGAGCTGATGCCGGTTGCGGAGCATCCCTTTGAAGGTTCGTGGGGGTATCAGGTCACGAATTACTACGCGCCGACGAGCCGGTTCGGCGCCCCGGATGAGTTCCGGCATTTCGTCGATGCATGCCACCGCGCGGGAATCGGCGTGATCATGGATTGGGTCCCGGCGCATTTCCCGAAGGACGCGCACGGGCTGGCTGAATTCGACGGGACCGATCTTTACGAACACATGGATCCACGGCAGGGCGAACATCAGGATTGGGGCACGCTCATTTTTAATTTCGGCCGCAACGAGGTCCTGAATTTTCTCATCGGCAACGCGCTTTTCTGGCTGGATAAATATCACATCGATGGACTGCGCGTCGATGCGGTCGCGTCGATGCTTTACCTCGATTACTCGCGCAAGGCAGGCGAATGGATCCCGAACGCATTCGGCGGCCGGGAGAATTTGGAAGCGGTCCATTTCCTCAAGCGGACTAACGAGATTTGCTACGAGCGTTTTCCCGGCATCATGACCATCGCGGAAGAATCAACCGCCTGGCCCGGCGTTTCGCGGCCGACTCATCTCGGCGGGCTCGGCTTCGGTTTCAAATGGAACATGGGCTGGATGCACGACTTCCTTCATTACATGGCGCTCGATCCCATTTACCGGCGTTTTCATCACAACAACATCACCTTCTCGCTCATGTATGCCTTTCAGGAGCACTTCATTCTCGTGCTCAGCCACGACGAAGTGGTGCACGGGAAGCGCTCGCTCTTGAACAAAATGCCGGGCGATGAGTGGCAGCAGTTCGCAAATCTCCGGATGTTTTACGCGTGGATGTACGGGCATCCGGGCAAGAAGCTGCTCTTCATGGGCGGTGAATTCGGGCAGCGGCGCGAATGGAATCACGATCGGGCGCTCGATTGGGATTTGCTGATTCTGCCGCGGCACGATGGATTGCGCCGGCTGGTGCAGCATCTCAATTACGTTTATAAAAACGAGCCCGCACTTTGGGACCTCGACGATTCGCACGAGGGCTTCGAATGGATTGATTTCCACGACGCGGATAACAGCGTCGTCGCCTTCCTGCGCCGATCCCGCGACGGAGATGTAGTTGTCTTCGCGGTGAACGCGACGCCGTTGGTGCGGCACGGTTACCGACTCGGTGTTCCGAGCGGCGGATTCTATCGCGAGATCATCAACACCGACGCGGAAACTTACGGCGGCAGCAACGTCGGCAACATGGGTGGTTTCAACGCGGAAGATTTTCCGTGGCAGGGCCGGACGCACTCGCTCATGATCAGCCTGCCGCCGCTCGCGACCGTTGCGTTTAAGTTAGAACCAGCCGGGTAGCGCTTGTCTCCGTTTGCAAATTTTTTTTCATTGCTCCGAT
>DASXNS010000038.1:0-6838 GCA_036494865.1 Chthoniobacterales bacterium
CTCCGTGCAAACGCCGAAATCGATGACGAGAAAATTCGGATGGGCCGATTCGCCAGGAACCTCCAGACCAGGCGGAATAGCTGTCGCGGAATGCCTCGCGAAGTCGGGCCTTTGGACAAGATCAACGATCTCATTCGCGGCGCCGATTACTTCTTCGGTGAATTCGCGTGTCAGAAAAATTGGCGTCTCCGAAATGCGAAAATCGGCCGGCCATTTTTCCGTTTCGTTTACGCACCGCACCAGCGCCGCGTACTTTTCCGGCGAAAAGTCAGCGTTGAATTGAGAACGAAGCTCCGGATGCATTAGTTGATCCGCTTTGCGTCAGGCCGCAGTTGGCTGCGTTATTGCCGAAAGCGGCGCCGTCACCGTTCTTGGTCCGATTCGATCACGCGATTGCCTTTTGGAGTAATGAAAGCGTGATCTACGGCCGGCACTGAATCGTCGCGACCGTCCGATGTTCTGACTACAAATGGAACAAACGGCGCGCGTTCCACCCGTTCACGGACATCGGCAATCACGACAGAATATTACACCAAAAATTTCCCGCGCTCCATCACCTTCGTGTCATCGAACCAGATGTCGAAGTCGCGGCCGACGCAATCGATATGTGTTTTCGAAATCCAATTCTGGCCGGTGTGTTCGGCGTAGGGATGCCCGAATGCGATGTGAATACCGGGAATTTTTTCGTCCTGCAAAATATTTCCGATCACGTGAGTGCAGGCCGTGTTCGTTCCGACCGCGAATTCCCCCACCCGGTTGCTATTTTCGTCGGTGCTGGTGTAGGCCCGAAATTCTTCCAGCAGCTCTTTGTCCTCACAACGCAAATCGCGGATGCGATTGTCCGCTACCTCGATCGTGAGCGGTGTCTCTTTTAGATCGCCGTACTTCTGGCAAAGGTAATCGCCCACCACGCCGTCCACCACGAAGATGCCGTTGGAATTCGCCGGCGAAGTGAAAATTTCACCACCGGGCAGATTTCCCCATTTGTCTCGCGTGATAATGCCGCTGGTCTTGAGCCACTTCAGCGTGGGCGAAAATTCCGCTTCGTATTCGGTGCCGGCCGGCGTGCGGCATTCGATCTTCTCGGTCAGGCGCGCGCGCTCGATCAACCGCTGGCTGAGAGCATCGACCGCGCGAAAATCAGCGCGCATTCCTTCGAGCATAATCTGGCGGGTGACGTTCACCATGTGGCCGTGGCGAATCCGGTGTTTGTTCACGACGTCGCTCATTTGCATGCGGGAACGGAGCTCCCCGCGCTGCGATTGCGCACAAAAAATACTGACCTGCGAGCGGGCCAAATCCGCCAGGATATTTTGCGGCATGTCGGTCAACGGACGTTCCGCGTGTTCTTCGAGAACAAAAACGGCGTGCTCCGCTCCCACTTCTTCCACTTCGCCTTGCAAAGCCGCTGCGATTTCTCGTGTCGCTTCGTCGGTAATAATCGTGATGCGCTCCTCCGGTTTGAGGCGCAGACAATCGCGGATCGCGTTACGCGCGCCCGGCTGAAGCTCGGGATCGATGGCTACGGTATGAGCGCGGTCAGGCATTTCGTGAAATAGGAAGCGCTCAGCATTACGCGAAAAGTGAACGGCGGCAATCGGCGTTCCTCAAGCGGGCGTCGGCACGGCTGCCACTACAAAATTCCACTCCTCACCGCAGGGAGGCGAACCGATCGATCACGTCGCCGCTACCGCATCGATGCTCAGTCCTTCATAAGTTTCTTCCACCAGCCGATCGACCACGGCGCGCATATCGTTAGTTCCATTCCAGGTCTCCAGCTGACGGTCGGCCCCGGTCCCTTCGCGCAGGATCCGTTCAATGTGCGCCATTTCTTTTTCGCTCCTCAGTTCGGCGACTTCGGTGGAAACAAATTCGAGCAGCTCATGGATCAGACTCCGCGTTTCGACTTCGGCCTCCCGGCCAAAATCGATCAGCTTTCCTTCGATGCCATAGCGCGACGCCCGCCACCGGTTTTCGTCCAGCAGCCGCCGCCGATAAACGCGAAAAGTAGTGTTATGGCGCAGCAACTTGAAAAGCTTCGCGATGATCGCCTGGATCAACGCCGCAATCGCGAGGGTATCGTCCACCCGCGTTTGCGCGTCGCACACTCGCACTTCCAGCGTATCGAAAAACGGATGGAGGCGAATGTCCCACCAGATTTTTTTTGCATTATCGACGCAGCCGGTTTTGACGAGCAACTTACAGTAATCCTCGTACTCGGAGAGACTCTCGAACGCGTCGGGAATTCCGGTGCGCGGGAAGCGCTCGAATACTTTCAGCCGGTATCCTTTCAAGCCGGTGTCGCGCCCGACCCAGAAAGGCGAATTGACCGAGAGGGCATAGATGTGCGGAAGAAAATACCGCGCTTGATTCATCACGTGAATGGCCGTCTCGCGTTCTGGAATGCCGACATGAACGTGCAGGCCGAAAATGAGATTCGCCCGCGCCAGCAACTGCATGTCCTTCACGATTTCCTGGTAGCGCTCGCCTTCGGTGATCAACTGATTTTGCCAATGCGAAAACGGATGCGTCCCGACCGAGGCGATCTTTAATCCGCTCCGCCCAGCGAGATTCGCCAGCTTGCTCCGCAGATCGAGCACGTGCGACCGCGCATCGACGACCGACTGGCAGATCTCGGTGCCCAGCTCGACGACCGACTGGTGCATCTCGGGTTTGATCTGTTCTTTCAGCAAGACCCTGCTCCCCTCGAGAATTTCCTGGATGTGCGACCGCAATTCCCGCGTCTCCGGATCGACGATGGCAAACTCTTCCTCGATCCCAAGAGTGAAGGTGTGAGCTTTCATGACTACGCCGTCAAACTATCGGAAAACAATCGCCTGTCATCCCGAAGCGCGGAGAGGCTCAGGGACCTCGCAATGATTACTTGTTAGGCCAATTCGCTCAGTGGCCGTTTGGTCACCGCAGCCTGGAGATATTTTCCCCAGCTCAAATTATCCCGACCGGGCACGTGCTCGCGCGCTTTTCGAATCGCCATTTCCGATACGGCATCGACAACCCACTCGAAGTTTGCCTGGCCAACGCTGCTGACTTCTGCATCGGGCGCCGGATTACAAAAATCGATCGCCATCGGCACGCCATCGCGAATCGCGAACTCCACCGTATTCAAATCGTAGCCGAGATAGCGATTCAACGTCAGCACGCCAGCTTCAACCGCTTGCAGGATTTCGCGTGGCGCCTGCCATTCGGTTTGGTAACGCAAATGATAAGGATGCCGCGGTTCGTAGGGCATAATCCGCACGTGGCGCTGATCGATCGAGTAACAGCGGAAGTACATGTCGAACTTCACTTCCTCCTGCAGCATCATCACCAGCTGGCCGGTCTCGCCGTAAGCGCGGAAAAATTCCGCCGGATCGTGAAGGCGATAAACATTTTTCCAACCGCCGCCGGCAAATGGTTTGAAAAACGCGGGCCAGCCGATATAAGCAAAGATCGCGTCCCAATCGAGCGGGTAAGCCAGATTGCGGAAAGAATTATCGGACGTGTCCGGCGGAAGTTGATGCGAGGGCAAGAGGACGGTGCGCGGAACCGCCACCCCGATCTTGGTGGCGAGCGCGTTATTAAAAAACTTTTCGTCGGCGCTCCACCAAAACGGATTGTTGACCACGGCCGTACCGGTCAGGGCCGCATTTTTCAGGAAGCCGCGATAGAACGGCACGTCCTGCGAAATGCGATCGACGATCACATCGTAACCGCACGGTTCGCCCTGGATGACTTTATCGATCCGGACGAATTCCGCCTGAATATCTTTGCCGCCTGTTTTCGCGTTCACCCGTTCGACGAACGCGGGCGGGAAACTGCCTTCCTGGCCGAAGAGGATTCCGATTTTTTTCATAAGCTTTTTTGTGATGGTTCAATCCTATCCAAGTTTTCCGGCAATCGCAGAAGGTCATGCAGTAACACAACGATCAGAAAATCCTTGGCGACCGTTGTGTGATGTCCTCGCATTTTAGAAAAACTAAGCCGCACCAGCGTCGGTTGTTTTATCGGGCGGCCTAACTAAGGCGCAATCTTCCGCCGCCGCCAAGTGCGATCTTCCATCATCGCTTTTGGGTGTATCCGCTTGCGATTAAAAGCCCTTGTCATCCACTAGCTCATTTTTCAGTCCAGCTTTCGCAGCCGCCCGGATTGGGCTAGCCTTCTCGCGTGAAAAAAAAGGTCCTTTTCATTTGCGTCCATAACAGCGCCCGCAGCCAAATGGCGGCGGCGTTGCTGAATAAAAGTTGCGGTGAATTCTACGAAGCAAAAAGCGCGGGCCTGGAAGCCGGCACCCTCAATCCGCTCGCGGTCGAAGCGCTGCGTGAAATCGAGATCGACATCTCAGGCAACAAGACCAGGCGCGTGTTCGATTTCTTCACCTCCGGCGAATTGTTCGCCTATGTCATCACCGTCTGCAGCGAATCGGAAGCAGCCGGCTGCCCCATTTTCCCCGGGGTCGCTCAGCGATTGCATTGGCCCTTTCCCGACCCTTCGAAATTCACCGGCACCCATGCGGAGAAGCTGGAGAAAACGCGCGAGGTGCTGGAGCAAATCCGCGCCCGGATCGAGGAATTCTGCGAAGAACATTGCGCTGCGGAATTAACCGCGTGAAGAAATTCGCCGCCGAATTTCTCGGCACCTTCGCCCTCGTCTTTGCCGGCACCGGCGCGATCGTAATCGACAGCGTCACCGGCGGCGGGGTCACCCACGTCGGCGTCGCTCTCACCTTCGGCCTCATCGTCCTCGCCATGATTTACACCCTCGGCGACATCTCCGGCGCGCACATCAATCCGGCGGTCACGATCGGCTTTTTTGCCGCGCGCCGTTTGGCTGGAAAAACTGTCCTGCCCTACATCCTCAGCCAATGCGCAGGGGCTTTCGCCGCCAGTTTCACTCTTCGCTTTCTCTTCCCGCAAAACCTCACCCTCGGCGCCACCATTCCCGCCGGGCCCGCGATCCAATCGTTCGTCCTCGAAATGATCCTCACCGCTCTGCTCATGTTCGTGATTCTCGGCGTCTCAACCGGCGCGCGGGAAAAAGGAATCACCGCCGGCATCGTGGTGGGCGCGGTGATCGGATTGGAAGCGATGTTTGCCGGGCCGATCTGCGGCGCATCGATGAACCCCGCCCGCTCGCTCGCGCCCGCGCTCGTCAGTCTTCATCTGGAAAGTCTTTGGATTTACCTGCTCGCGCCCATCGCAGGCGCGCTCGCCGGCGTCTTCGCCTGTCGCTGCGTGCGCGAGCCGGGCTGCTGTTGAAAAAATTGCAGCTTGTTTCTGCAGCGATGAAATCGCCGAATAACGGAGACACTTCGCCCACCCAGCACCCTTCTTTTCGTGAGGCGTTTCGTTTTTGGCTGAAGCTGGGCTTCATCTCGTTCGGCGGACCGACGGGCCAGATCGCGATCATGCAGACGGAACTGGTGGAGAAAAAGAAATGGATCAGCCAATCGCGTTTCCTCCATGCCCTGAATTACTGCATGCTCCTGCCCGGCCCGGAAGCGCAGCAGCTCGCCATCTATATCGGCTGGCTCTTGCATAAGACGTGGGGCGGCATCGTGGCGGGCGCGTTTTTCGTCATCCCATCGATCTTCGTCCTGTGGACGCTGAGCTATATCTACGCGGCCTTTGGCAACGTGCCCTGGATCGCGGCGATCTTTTATGGATTAAAACCAGCCGTGACCGCGATCGTGATTGCCGCGGTCATCCGGATCGGGCGCAACGCGCTCAAGGATGAAGTGATGTGGGGAATCGCAGCGCTGGCTTTCGTCGCGATTTTCTTTTTCAAGGTTCCATTTCCGGTCATCATTCTGAGCGCGGGTCTGGTTGGATTAGTCCGCGGGCTGCTCTGGAAAAATAAATTCCGCGTTGTCTCCAATCACGGGACAACGACTGACAATTCCGTCTTGGGCGATGCCACGGAATCGCCGCGGCACGTGAAACAATCGTGGGCCCGAGCGCTGCTGGTCACAATTACCTGCCTGAGCCTTTGGATCATTCCAACGCTCCTGATCGGATCGTGGAAAGGATGGGAGAGCACCTTGTTCAAGGAGGGTTACTTTTTCAGCAAAGCCGCGGTAGTGACTTTCGGCGGGGCTTATGCAGTGCTTCCCTACGTCGCGCAACAGGCGTTGAATCATTATGGATGGCTGAAGCCGGGCGAGATGATGGATGGGCTGGGGCTGGCTGAGACAACTCCCGGGCCGCTCATCATGGTGGTGCAATTCGTCGGCTTCATGGGCGCGTGGCACCATCCGGAAGGCTTGCCGCCGCTCCTCGCCGCTACCATCGGGGCGCTGCTCACCACCTGGGTAACGTTTACGCCTTGTTTCCTCTGGGTTTTTCTCGGCGGTCCGCACATCGAGCAGTTGCGCGGGAATGCGAAACTCTCCAGCGCGCTCGCGGCCATCACCGCCGCAGTCGTCGGAGTCGTGCTCAACCTCGCCGTCTGGTTCGGGCTCCGGATTTTTTTTCCGGCCAGTGGCGGCGTCGATTGGCTCGCGCTCGGCCTCAGCGCAGCGGCGCTTGTGGCGATGCTCCGCTACAAGATCGACATCATTCCGGTCGTTCTCGCCAGCGGTCTGCTCGGCCTGATTTACTCGGCGGTTCGCTGATCGTTGGAAACATCCGCCGCGGGTGGACAAGGCGTATCTCTTCGAGCAAATACTTTCTCGCAATGCCGCCGCACACACTTACTGGAAATATTCAACCTCACCCCGGCTTCGCGTCGAAAATCCTGCGGAACCGGCGGGACGTGCTCGTTTATCTCCCGACCGGATACCGCCGCGCACGCTCGCGCCATTATCCGGTGCTCTATTTGCACGACGGCCAGAATGTTTTCG
>DASXNS010000039.1:0-4260 GCA_036494865.1 Chthoniobacterales bacterium
AATCTGTGCCGGTGTACCGGCTATCGAGCGATTCGCGACGCAGCGGCCGATGCGTTTGGAAAACGCAACGGACCAGACCTCTTCGATGCGCGATTAAAAAATGCCAAAGCGAGATTGCACGCAACCCGCTACAATTCCGGCGGCGAAACTTTTCTGCGTCCTGCGTCGCTGGAGAAATTGTTTCGCGCACTCGCCGAATTTCCGGATGCGCGTTTGATTGCCGGCGCGACCGATCTCGGATTGGAAATTTCGAAGGGGTTTCGGAAATTCCCCGCGCTCATTTCCCTCGAGGCAATTCCCGAATTGAGCCAAATCACTTCCACGGAATTGGAGTGGCGGATCGGCGCCGCTACGACGCTGACGAAACTGGATGAAGTGCTCGGCAGCGAATTTCCGGCGATACGCGAGATGCTGTCACTGTTCGGTTCGCGGCAGATCCGCAATCGGGCGACGCTCGGCGGCAATCTGGTTACTGCTTCGCCGATCGGCGACTCGGCGCCAGTCCTGCTCGCGCTCGAAGCGAAAGTGGTGCTCGCCTCGGCTGCCGGGGAACGCGAGCTGCCGCTCGATGAATTCTTCATCGCCTATCGTAAGACTGCATTGCGGCCGGGTGAGATTTTAAAGGCTGTCGTTATTGCGCGACCCGATTCCTGCGTCGCCAGCCGGCGCAAATTCTACAAAGTTTCGAAGCGCCGCGAAATGGACATCAGCACGGTCGCGGCATGCTTTGTGGTTGAGCTGGATGATGCTGGAATGATCGCGCGAGCGCGTCTTGCTTATGGAGGTGTCGCAGCCATGCCGGTCCGCGCGCGAGAAACGGAACGCTCTCTGATTGGCAAGCGCTGGAGCGTTGCAACGAGTGCAGAAGTGCTGCCGATTCTCCAGAAAGAATTCACTCCCATCTCCGATGTCCGCGGCGGCGCTCCTTACCGGCACCAATTGATCGCGAACCTGCTTCGCAAATTTTTCGCGGACGAAGAGCCGGTCATCGCGGATAGGAAGATCGCGCGCGCGTTGCCGAGCGCGGATGCCGCCCTGCCGCATGAGAGCGCGCACAAACACGTGAGCGGCCAAGCGATTTACGTCGATGACCAGACGCAGCAGCAAAACATGCTGGAAGTTTGGCCGGTCTGTTCTCCGCATGCGCGCGCGAAGATTTTGCGACGCGACGCAACGGCCGCGCGACTCATTCCCGGCGTGAGCGCGGTCTTGTTGGCCGAAGATGTTCCGGGTCTGAACGATGTCGGCGCTGTTCGGCACGATGAAATTTTGCTCGCGGACAAAGAAGTTTTTTATCATGGCCAAATTGTGGCGCTCGTCGTGGGCGCGACGCAGGAAATTTGCCGCGCTGCGGCCGAAAAGATGATCGTTGAATACGAACTGCTCCCACCGATTTTCACGATCGAGGAAGCAATCGACGCAGGCAGCTTTCATAGCGATCCGAATCATATCCGGCGCGGTGATGTGTCGGCCGCGCTCTCATCCGCGCCGCTAAATTTTGCCGGCGAATTATCGTTTGGAGGTCAGGATCATTTTTATCTCGAGACCAATGCAGCCTGGGCGGAGACCGGGGAAGACGGCACCGTTTTCATCAGTTCTTCGACCCAACATCCATCGGAGGTGCAACACATCGTGGCGCATCTCCTCGCGCTCCCGATGCATAGTGTGGTCGTCGAATGTCCGCGGATGGGTGGCGGATTTGGTGGAAAGGAAACGCAGGCCGCGATCCTCGCGGCATTAGCGGCGCTCGCCGCGACGAAGACCGGCCACAAAGTGCGTGTGCGCTTCAATCGCGATCAAGACATGATAATCACCGGAAAGCGGCATCCTTTTCTCGCGAAATTCCAAGTTGGTTTTGATGCGAGTGGATTGTTGGGCGCGGCGAAAATCCATTTGTTTTCGAACGGCGGATGGTCGCTCGATCTCTCCCGCGCCATCACCGACCGCGCTCTGTTTCATCTCGATAACGCCTACTACATTCCAAATGTCGAGTTCAGTGGGCGAGTCGTAAAAACAAACCTCGCGTCCAATACCGCTTTCCGTGGATTTGGCGGGCCACAAGGCATGTTGGTCATCGAAGAAATCATCGATCGCATCGCGCGCGCAACCGGTCTCGGGCCCGCACTGGTGCGCGCGCGCAATCTCTATCGCGGGACGGGCGAGACGAACACGACCCACTACGGACAGGAAATTGAAGACAATCGCATTCAGCGCATCTGGCGAGAACTGACCGAGTCGAGCGAGCTCGCATCGCGCCAGGAGCAATTGAAACGATGGAACAGCGAACACCCTGATCGGAAACGCGGGATCGCGATCACGCTGGTGAAGTTCGGGATTTCGTTTACGACCACGCATTTGAATCAAGCCGGCGCGCTCGTCCTTCTTTATCAAGACGGCACCGCGCAGGTGAATCACGGCGGCACCGAAATGGGGCAGGGGGTTTACACCAACATCGCGCTGATCGCGGCCCGCGAGCTGGGGCTGACGCCGGACCGCATTCGGGTGATGGCGACGCGCACCGACAAAGTCCCGAACACTTCCGCCACCGCGGCATCGTGCGGCACGGACTTGAACGGCGCCGCGGTCAAGAATGCGTGCGACACATTGCGCGGCCGGCTGTTGCCTTTCGCCGTCGAAATGCTCTCGGAAAAAAGTGGGCGCGCGGTCGCGATCGATAAAATTATTTTTCACGAGAACATGGTGCTCGACTCGGAAAATCCGAAGACCGGATTTCCCTTCGCCGAGCTGCTGCAGCGCGCCTACTTCGCGCGGACCAGTCTGAGCGCGACCGGTTTTTACAAAACGCCTGATATTAATTACGATCGTGAGGCCGGACGCGGAAAGCCGTTCCACTACTTTGCGGTCGGCGCGGCGGTGAGCGAAGTGGAAGTGGATGGTTTCACCGGCATGACTCATATCCGGCGCGTCGATATTTTGCACGACATCGGCGACGCGGTGAACATTGGCGTCGCGCGCGGTCAGGTCGAAGGCGGATTTGTGCAGGGGGCCGGCTGGCTGACGAATGAAGAACTGGTTTGGGATTCGGAAGGGCGCTTGATGACGCATTCGCCCGACACCTACAAAATCCCGGCGATCGGCGACACGCCGGACATTTTCAATGTCGCGTTTCTTTCGGACGCGACGCAGCCCAATGTCATCCACGGCAGCAAAGCTGTCGGCGAGCCGCCGTTGATGCTTGCGCTTTCAGTTCGGGAGGCGATTCGCGACGCCGTCGCCGCGTTTGGCAATCCGGGCGGCCAGGTGTCTCTCGCTTCACCCGCGACATGCGAAGCGATCTTCAACGCGATTCAGGGGCGTACTTCACCGAATGCAAGCGAAGCAACGACCGAGCACGCTGTCGCGGAGCAGGTTCTTTCGTGAGGGAAATTCAGCACAAGCTCAGCGTCGCCCGCGGCGAGAAGCCAGCTGAATCGCTCTTCAAGAACGCGCAACTCGTCAATGTCCTCAGCGGCGAAATTCATCCTGCTGATGTGGCGGTCGATGACGGGCGCGTAATCAGTTTCGGCGATTACGACGCGAAAGAAATTATCGACATCAGCGGTGCGTATCTCGCGCCGAGTTTGATCGACGGACATTTCCATGTCGAAAGCACGATGGTCACGATCCCTGAATTCGCCCGCGCGGTCGTCCCACACGGCACCGGTGCGATGGTCATCGATCCGCATGAGTACGCGAATGTTTTAGGAATGGACGGGATTCGTTACGCTCTGGAATCGAGCAAAAATCTACCAATCGATTTTTTTATCATGCTGCCCTCCTGCGTGCCGGCGACCCATTTGGAAACTGCCGGCGCGCGTTTCACCGCGGACGATTTGGGTTTGATGATCGCCGACGATCGAATCGCGGGCATCGCGGAGCTGATGAATTATCCCGGCGTTTTTCTTGGACTTGAAAGCGAGCTGGCGAAAATCGACGCAGGCCGGGGGAAAGTGATCGACGGACACGCGCCCGGTCTGCGTGGGAAGAATCTAAATGCGTATGCGCTTGCCGGTGTCCGCTCCGATCACGAGAGCACGGAGCTGGAAGAAGCGCGGGAGAAGTTGCGTCTCGGAATGCATCTGCTCATTCGCGAAGGCAGCACGGAACGCAACCTCGAGCAGATCATCGCTTTGGTCACCCCGCAGAATTCGGCGAACTGCTCGTTCGCGACGGACGACAAACTGCCGAGCGATTTGGTGAACGAAGGCCACATCGATCATTCGATCCGGAAAGCAATGGAACACGGGGTGGATCCGATGA
>DASXNS010000040.1:0-4580 GCA_036494865.1 Chthoniobacterales bacterium
TTTCACCGCGCCGGCAACTGCTCGATTTCCAGCGCGAGATACCAGGAGAAATATCCTGCATAACGCTCCTGCAATTCGGGCCGGCGCCAGTCTTTCCCGCTCAAGATCTGGCGACATTTGCTCGAGCCGCATCGGCATTCGACGGAATAATCGTCGTCATCCGTCATGCACCAATCGTGGGTCAATTCTTCGCCGGCACGAATTGGGCGGATAGCGACAAACACGATATTTCCGCGCACGCCCAGGTTGGCGTCGCACGAGTGATTGCTGAAAAGCATGGAACCTTCGCGCTCTGTTTCCATCAGCGGCGCGATAAATAAATCCTTGCCGATTTGGATTTCGACCGCGCCGAGCCGCGATGTGATTTCGCGCAACTGCGCACGCGTGATGATGTGGCCGCCTTTCACCGCAACGATCTCGTCGCGGGCGATGTCCGCGATCGCAAACAACCCTCGACCATGAATCCGGCTCTCGCGCACTTCCGTTTTCGGCGAGCGATAGGAGAGCGCCGTCATCCCGAATCAATCAGGCGTAATCCCGGCGCGCGATGATTTCCACAAACATCGGCGTGTTCAACAGCGTCATTGGGTCCGACTCGGCTTCGCGAAATTCCCGGCGGACCGATTCCGTCCACTCGGAATCAACCCGGCCGATCTCCTGGAGCCGCGCCAGATTGACTTCGATGAAACTGGCCGGCCATTGCCACGCATAATCGGCTGGCGAAACCGTCAGGATGCGTGGCTGCGCTTCGACGATGCGAAGACCTGCCGCGCGAAAAAGTGCCGGAAAATGCAACGCGACATCCGGTTCGCCTCCATTCGCCCGCCAGCTTTCCATCACCTCGTTCACAAAACTTTCCACCGCGGGACGGCGTGGTGCGAGCCGCCAGGTGCGGTAATCGATGTATTCGTGAAAAATGGCAACGCCGCCCGGGCGAAGCGCGTCCGCAATTTCGCGAATGAGTTTCTCTGGCGATGAAACGAACGACGCCACCCAGCGGCACCAGGTCGCATCGACCTCGAGTTTCCCGAGGGATTCTTCCATGAGATCGGCTTCGCGAAATCGGACGTTGGAAATGCCGCGCGCGGCGCATGACTTCTTCGCGAACTCCAAAAAACGCCCGGACCGTTCGATCGCGAAAACTTCACCGGCCGGACCGATCAATTCCGCCAAGTCCATCGTCGCGTAACCGGGCCCGGCGCCGACGTCGATCACGCGCGACCCAAAGGTAATTCCCGCCCGCCGCCAGCAATCGAGCACCACCGGCCGCCAAACACGATGCTGCAATCCGAGGCGATCGAGCTCCTCGTCATTCGTTCCCAGCACGTAATCGGTTTCTTTTTTGGTCGTCACGCTTGCGTAGATCAGATTGTCTCCGTCGAGACAGCTCTCTTGAAATCAAGATAGCAAATTCCAGATGACCACCGGGATTTTTTTGAAACCGCGCAAAGCGGCCGTCTTTTTTATTTTCATCACAGTTACGCTCGACATGCTCACGTTCGGGCTGATCGCGCCGGTCCTGCCGAAACTGGTGCTGAATTTTCTCGGCGGGAACGCGGCAAGCGCCGCGAAAATGTTTGGAATTTTCGGGACGGTTTTTGCGCTGATGCAATTTGTTTTTTCGCCGGTGCTCGGCGTGTTGTCGGATCGGTTCGGCCGGCGGCCGGTTATTCTTCTCTCTAATTTCGGGCTCGGTCTCGACTATCTGGTGATGGCGCTTGCGCCGTCGATCGGCTGGCTTTTTCTCGGACGCGTGATCTCGGGAATCACGGCGGCGAGCACTTCGACGGCTATGGCTTACATTTCCGACGTGGTGGCGCCGGAAAAACGCGCGGGCGCTTTCGGCATGATCGGCGCGGCGTTCGGTGTGGGATTTATTCTTGGGCCGGCACTGGGAGGGTTGCTTGGCAGCTCGGACCCGCGTCTGCCGTTTTGGGTCGCGGCCGCGCTGAGTCTCGCCAATGCGCTCTACGGTTTTCTTTTCGTTCCCGAATCGTTGCCGCCGGAGCGCCGCAGATCGTTTACTTTGCGGCGCGCGAATCCAGTCGGCTCGTTGGTTCTGCTGCGTTCGCATCCGGAATTGTTTCAGCTCGCGACGATCCAGTTCATCGGTTACGTCGCACACGAAGCGTTCAACGTCTGGGTGCTCTATACGATTTTCCGATATGGGTGGAAGGAAGGAACGATCGGTCTCTCGCTCGCCGTCGTCGGAATTTGTTCGGTCGCTTTTTCTGCGGGTCTCGTTCAGCCGATTGTCGCGCGGCTCGGGGAACGGCGGACTTTATATCTCGGCCAATTTTTCGGCGCGGTCGGAATGTTTCTCGCCGGTCTTGCCCGAACCGGGTTGTTTTTTTTCATCTCGATCCCGGTCATGCTGATTTGGACGATCTCGGGGCCGGCAGCGCAGGGGATGATGACGCGCCGAGTGAGCGAATCGGAGCAGGGCGAATTGCAGGGCGCGCTCGGCAGCCTCCGCAGTGTGGCATGGATCATCGGGCCGGGACTTTTCACTTTCACCTTCGCGTTTTTCATCGATCCAAAACGCGGATGGAATATTCCCGGCGCGCCCTGGTATCTCGGCGCCTTCCTCCTTTTCTTCGCGATGATTATGTCGACGCGGATTCCGCGACTAGCCGTCGCCCGCGGCCAAGACGTTGGAAGGGACGCTCGATGAAACGCCACGCGACTTCGGAGACAATCAAGGTTCCCCAGATTGCCATCACCGCCGTGGCCCAAAAGAGCTGCGTTTGCGACGCGGGGCGAATCCAACGCCAGATCGCCGTTTGCACGACGGTGATGACCGGGACGTGAAAAAGATAGGTGCTGTAGGAAACGCGACCGAGATATTGGAGCGGTTGCGAATCGAGGAGCGAGCGCAAATTGTCGAAACAGCGAAAGCGGACCGCGATCAACACCAGAGCCCAGATCAGCGGCGGCGGCACTGCTTCGATCAGTTTGTGCGATCCTATTAGCCACAAAATCGCGAGCGCGCCGCAGGATCCGAGCAGCCAGAAAATCGCGCGATCGTTTTTTTTATTCTGAATTACCGCGACGTAGCTCACCGCTCCCACAAGGAAAAAAGCCGACTTTGGGGGAAGGAATGCATTCGAGAACGCCAACATCAGATGCTGGCAGAACAACGCCGTGGCGCCGGCCAGCAGGGCGAGAATCGCGAAACCCCAACGCACGCGCGTCGCTAAAATTAATGCGAGTGGCGCGACGCAATAGAACTGCCACTCCAGCGAAAGACTCCACGCTACGCCGAGAAAAGTGTAGGGCTCGCCCGGCAGTTGCGCGCTCGGGGCCAATCCTTGCAGAAGAAGAAAATGCAGGATTCCATCCGTCCACGGGCGCGAAGCCGCGAGGTCGCAGATCGCCGCGAAGCCTTGCGTTTCGGGTGTCGGCGGAAGATGGCGGAAATTGGCGGCGAGCCAGCCATTGAGTGCGATCCCGGCGGCGAGCGCGACCCAATAAGCGGGAACGATTCGGCAGAACCGGCCCCACAAGTATTGCGAAAAAGATTTGTGCTCCACCAGAAGCAACCGGGTAATCGCGAATCCGCTCAGCAGCATGAAAACGTCCACTGCCGCTTCCGCCGTCTCGTTCAGGACATTGTGCCCGCGCCAATTTGGGCCGGACCAACCGCTGCAAATCAGAATATGGGTCCAGACTACGGTCCAGGCGAGAATCCCGCGCAGGCCGTCGAGCTCCGGAATTCGCCCGTTGGATGCCGAATCTTTGATTTCGACACTTTGGCCTAACGAGTCAGTTATCACGCCGCGCAAGAGAATGCTGCATTTTCCGAGTGGAGCGCGAACCAATTTTATTATTTCGATTGGCCGAAGCGCGATTCTTTCAGGGTGAGAGCGAACCGAACAGAGCTTGTGCGGCTATTTGCTTCCAAGCAAATTGATCGCGCATGAAATATCGATCTCCACTGAACGGATTTGTTTTTTTGTTGTCGCTCGCGATCGCCGCGGCGGGTGCCCAGGCCGCGGCAAAGCGCGACATCACTGAGAAGGATTTATTTAATTTTGTTTGGATCGGCGATCCGCAGGTCGCGCCGGATGGCGGGCGGGTTGTTTTCGTCCGGGTGACGGTAAACGAAAAGAAGGAAGGATATAACACATCGATCTGGAGTGTTTCCACTTCTGGGCGGGAGGAAGCGCATCGCCTAACGAGTGGTGAACGCGACGCTTCGCCCCGCTGGTCGCCCGACGGAAAATATCTTGTCTTTACCCGCGCGATTGAGAAGGAGGGGAAAGCCGAGCCACCGCAGCTTTTCATGCTTTCGATGTCGGGCGGCGATGCGTTTTCATTCACGAATCTGCCGAAAGGCGCCGGCAATCCAAGGTGGTCGCCGGACGGAAAGCTGATTGTTTTTACCAGCACGAGCAATCCGGAGGACCTGGCGAAGCAGGAGAAGAAAAAGCAGAAGGAGGAAGAGCTCAAACGCGCGGCGGCTGAAGCTTCCGCATCGCCGAGGAAGGAAAATTCAAGAACCGCCGAGGGCGCCAAGAAAGATGCGGAAGCGGAAGGCGAACATGAAAGCGACGTCCATGTCGTGACCCGCGCGGTTT
>DASXNS010000041.1:0-11156 GCA_036494865.1 Chthoniobacterales bacterium
CCACCAGGTGCGAAAGGTATTGTCAGGGTGTGTTTGTGTGGTGACTTTGCCGAGCACCGGCTCGAGTTGCTGCGTGTTCGCGAAGCCGCGCATATCGGTGATCTTTATCGGCGTCGTAAAATAGTGGGTCCAATCGTACTCATGCCGCTCCGTCATGTTGGCGTTGTTGGTCCAATCGGTGAAGTGATCGATGAGGTTCTGGCCACGCCCCGTTGTGTTGTTCCAATATGAAAGCGTGCGGACACAGCCATCGCCACGGGTTTGAATGCGCGTGTAATAACCTTGCGAGTAGCCTGAGGTGGTATTGTAGGTCCACGGCTGCATCTCGAATCGGTTGACCATGACGCCAAGGTTGAGAGTACCGTCGGTATTGTACAAGCTGGTGGCGTAACGCTCCTCGCGCACCTGTGTCATGGGTCGTAGGTATTATCCCCCGGGTTATCGACGTAGATATAGCGCACCTGTTTGAGCGGCCCGTGAAACATGGGGTCCGATGCCCAGACCAGCCGGCCAAAAGCCGACGGCTGTGGATCATTTGGATGAAGACGTTGCGGTTGGACAGTCTTATAAGTGTAGTGGGCCTGCACGGCCTGGCCCGTGGCTGGATCAATCACATCATTGTAGGTGACAGTGCTTTCGGTGGTGAGGACGTTCGGCCCGTAGGCCACTCCGTTGGGATCAGGAGCGCCTAGACTGGCAGCGTAGGAGCCGCTGGCATCGTAGATGGTCGAGTAGGAAACACTCTGGCCCAGACTTGTCGTCACAGTCGAGGTCACCGTTTTGCCGGAAATCTGGCTAACGCCGATGTGGATCCATCTGCCTCCGGGTTCGGTCAGGGTGGTGCCGTTCAGATCGGCCGAAATCGTCACCCGCCGTTTATAGGGATCGTCCACACTCGCGATAGAGAAGGAGCAACTACCCTGGGCGCTGCACGATTCGGTCCAATTAACCACGCTCCCATCAGCCAGACACAAGTGGGCCGCGGTCTGTCCCGAGTCGATGACAAACTTATCCACCACGCCGAGACCGGGCGTATAGGTGCCGGCGGCGCCTTCTCCTGCCGCAGGTTGCTGGATCGGCTTCTTGAACTCAACCTTTCGGCCATCAGGGTAAGTGATGTAGTAGCCTAGGAAGTGATCGTTCACGTTGCTGCCGCCGTTTTCGTCCATCTCGTGCGCTTCGATGTCCCACGCCCAATTATTGCTCAACATACCTCGTGAATTCCATATGCGGGTGTAGGCGAATGGAATAACGGCCCCAGGAACGACCACATCAGTCACCGATCGGCTGGCATTCAACTCGTAGGGATCGAAGGAACCGGAGCCGATCTCTACCGTGCCGCCGAAACCTCCCGCCACACCCGTGGGAGTATCTTCGCCCGGCGACTGGGCAAAAAGGGACTTGCTTGCGACCAGACCCGCCAGAAGAGAAATAAGCGTAAGCGTCTTCATACCGTTGCCGAGGGAGTCGCGCTCGGAATAGGTGTCGCCGTGGGTGAGCAGCACGGCGCGGTTACTGCGGGAAGGTGTCTCATGATAAATCCTCCGGGGTGTATTTCTCATCGCGCGAAACTCCAGGGTCGGGCGACGGTCTCCGTAGGCCGGGGTTGGCGGAGGATATTTCGTTTGAGTAGCTCTTCGTTTAAGAAAAAGCGGGGAAGCTCGTCAAGTAGATTTCGTTAAATAGTCGGGTATTCTCATACCGGTCCTGTGAATAAGTCGGACGTTTTCATTCGTCTAGTTAGGCGGTGAATACTTCGCGGAAAATTCTTTGCTTAATTGCATAAGCAGCGACCAGGGCGTGCGGTATCTAGGCTGAAATTGTGAATTGGAGGTCTAGGCGCGGTAATTTTGCGCGAGAATTCGGAAATTTGAAACTTGGCAGGAAAATTCTGCGCAAGAGTTCATCCTTCGAGTCTTCGATAAGCCTAGTTTGTCGCCGAGAAGTGGCTGATCACAGTTACTACTAACTGTACTTGCCTCAAAATTTCTATCTCTTGGCCAGATCAAACTGTACCTACCTGTAGAATTGATAATTTGGGCCGCGGTAATCTCTGTTCAGGTCTCTGACACAGAGAAAATCCTGTGATTCCGGCCCGTGCGCCGTTCCCTTCATTCCAAACTTAAGCTACTACCCCTCGGATGAGTCGATTGACGGTTGACACCCCGCGTGGAAACCTAGTTGTCCAAAAATCGAATGGCCGTCCCTTCGTGGAAGGGTGTCAACGCAATTCGGACCGGTTTCTTTCCGGTCGGACAACCCGACACCTCGTCGCGATTCGGTTTTGGCGTCGTAAATGCCGCCGTTGGAAGGTAATTCGGCTTAATTCGGGCTGATTCGACTTTTCGGACAACTGGCCTGCGAAGGGACAGCTGCTCCTTTAGCAGCAGCGACCCTAACGGGATTCGAACCCGTGTTACCGCCGTGAAAGGGCGGTGTCCTAGGCCACTGGACGATAGGGTCAAGGAAAGCGGGAGCAATATCAGAAGCGCCTCATTCGGTTGCAAGTTATTTGCGACTCAGAACGCGCCACTTCCGCCTGATTTCAATCCCAGCAAAAGTTCAGCCGTTCGAGCCGTTGCGCCGTAATGGGATGCAATCACTGCCTGCGCGTTCTCCACCAAACGCTCGACCGCTTTACGATCGCGCAATAGCCGAGCCGTTTCACACTTCAATGAATTCGAATCGCTGACTTGAATCGCGCCGTTGTTCGCGACGAGCGCGCGCGCCAGCGTGGAAAAGTTTTCCATGTGCGGACCGAAAAGGACCGGCTTGCCGGCAAAGATCGGCTCAACCGGATTTTGCCCGCCGTGCGCGGCCAGGCTCTTGCCGACAAACACAATCGAAGCGACGGCATACCAATTTTGCAGCTCACCGGTGCTATCCAGGAGCAGACAATCCGGCGACGATCCGGTCGGGGCCGGTGGGTCGCTTCGCAGGCTTACATTCAAATGAAATCGCCGCAGCCGCGTTTGAATGTCCGGGCTCCGCTCGACGTGGCGCGGCGCAATGATCAAAAACAATGCCGGAAACTCTCGCTGCAAATCTTGAAAAACTTCGCCCAGAATTTCTTCCTCGCCCGGATGCGTGCTCCCGCCGAAAAGAATCGGACAAACCTCGTCGATACCAAAATGCCGCAGCGTTTGCAGGGCACGCTCCGGATTGATTTTAATGTCGGAGGGATCGTATTTGATGCTGCCGACGTGCTTGATTTTCTCCGGCGGGATACCGAGCGCGATCCAACGTTTCACATCCTCGGGCTCCTGCACGCAAACAAGATCGAGACAGCGAAAAGTCGGCGCTATCAGGAAACGGAAACGGCGAAAGCGCTCTTCTGAGCGTCGCGACAATCGCGCATTTATCAGCGCGAGCGGAATGCCGCGATCCCGCGCCTCGGCCGCGAGGTTCGGCCATACCTCTGCCTCCACCAGCACCAGACGAACCGGCCGGATCGCGGCAAATGCGCGCCGGGTGATGGGCCAAAAATCGAGCGGGCTATAAAGCACCTCCATTCCAGCCGGAGCTTCGCGAGTTGCAAAAGCAAATCCCGTCGTTGTCGTGGTGGTGAGCGCGCAGAAAAAACCGCGATCGAGCTCCTTCAGTTTCGCGAATAATTTCAGCGCAACGGCCACCTCGCCGACGCTGACAGCGTGCATCCAGGTGCAACGATGCGAGGCCAGCCGGATCCGGACTTCGCGATCGTAAATCCCGAGCCGCTGGCTAAATTTGTGCCGGTAATTTCCGCGCCGCAGCAGCTTGGCGATTTGTCCCGGAAGAAAAAGTAAGAGCCCGAGGGGATAGAAAAAATTGTAAAGAAGTCGAATCATTCAGCGTAAGCGCGCCTCGGCCGCAACGTCCGCGCGTTGCAGGAACAAGACTTCGGTCGCGCCGTAGCCTCGCGCGCGAGTGACGTCCCACAATCCGGACGAAGGTAATTTTTCCGATGGTGGCTTTTCCAGCACGAATATTCCGGAAGGCTCCAGCATTTCTGCCAGCTGCCGGTCTTCCAGTAGCGGCCGGGTAAATTCTCCGCCAGATTTCGTTTGCTCGTAGGGCGGGTCGGCAAAAATGATCTGGAACGGCTCGCGCGCGGATGCGGAATGCAGGAAAGCGAAAACATTCTGCTTGCGCACGCTTCCTTTGAGTTTTGTCCGTTTCAGATTTTGCTCGATGGCGGTGACCGCGGCGGAATTTTCTTCTACGAACAAAACTGAAGTCGCGCCGCGGCTAAGCGCTTCGATCCCCAACGCGCCCGATCCGGCGAAAAGATCGAGCACGGTCGCATCGATGATTCGGTCGCCGAGACTGGAGAAGATCGCGCCCTTCACCCGGTCCATCGTCGGCCGGACGCCGGACTTGGGAACATCGAGCCGGATACCGCCCGCCGCGCCGGCGATTACTCTCATGGCGTTGCGCTCGGTTGCGGGGAATCGGCAGCGGTCGCACCGACCGCCGGCGTGGCGCTTTCCGCCGGGCCCGCTGGTCCTGGCGACGACGCATCGTCGGTTTTTTTCTTTTTGATTCGGTCGGATTTTCCTCCGCCCATCAAGCTGTTGAGAACACTGCCCAGGTCCTTCAGGTCGTGGCCTACCAGCTTGTCCATTAAGTTCGTCTTGGGACGCTCGACTGTTCCGCTCACTTGAAAACGCACTGCAAAAAATCCGGGCTCCTCTGTTGGCTGAAAATTTTCGCGAATCGCCCGAAAGAGTTGCCGCCGCATTTTTTCATTGATGGCGAGTTGTGATTCAAGACGAAGCTGCCCGGCAAAAGAAACTGTTCCGGCGCCGGAAAGCCGGATGTCTTGGGAGCGCAAAATCAATTCGTCGATCGTCACCACGCCGGGATTGATGTGATATTTCACCTGGGCCTGATCGAGCGGAAGCTGGCGAAGCTCCGAGATTTGGAGCAATTGGCCGAGCGCGACCAGCAGGCTGTATTGTTGCACTTGTCCATCGCGCAAAATAATTTCGCCGTTGCCGCTGAGCGCATTTGGATCGGCCGTCTTGCCGCTGGCATCGAGGCGGCCTTCCAGCCGGCCGGTGATCGTCCCGGCGGGACCTCCTGCATCCGAGACAATGCGATCGGCCTGCACCCTGCGAAAATTCACGCTGACACTGAAAGGAGAATCCGCGGCCTGCGGCTGAATTTTGAAGCGCCCCATTATTTTCCCGCCGCCAGCCTGCGCGGTGATCTGCGAAAATTCCAATTCGTTCGGATCGTAACGCAAAGGCGATTCGAGTTGCTCGAGGAAAAAGCGATCGCGCAACGATGTCTTTGCGATGCTGACGTGGCCGCTGAGATCGGTGGCAGTGCGAAAGGTTGAGCGAAATCTTACGTCATCGAAGGTCGCGACGTTCTTGAGTTTCGCGTCGAGAAATTGAAAGCGGCCGCGGATCAGATTTACCCGACGAACTTCAGGCGTGAATGAAGCCGGCGGCGGCGTTTCAACTGGTGGCGCGGGCGGTGGGACAATCACTTCCGCTGGGGCGACCGGCTGCGTTACTACCTTCGGCGGCACCACACTTGAAGAATTTTCTTGTTCTGCCCGGGAAACACGATCCTCGCCAGGCAGCCGCCATTTTCCATCGGCATTTTGCGGCCAGACAACGTCGGGATTGAGCAATGAAATTTCTTTAATGACGAGACGTTGCCGAAAAAGAGAGGTGAATTGGACCCGGAGCCGAAAAGTTTTTGCCGTCAGAAAATCGCTGGACACTCCAGGCTGACTCTGCGGAATAGTGATGCCGCTCAGCTTCAATCCCGCCCACGGGGTGACGCTAATCCGGCGAACCCGCAGCGTCGTCCCGAGCCGGCGGCTAAGTTCCTGCTGAATTCTCGCTTGTGTGCCTTGCGACTGCACATACAGATTCATCCCAATTAAAATGAGGACCGCCAGCGCCACGATCGTTCCAGCCAGAATGACCAGGATGCGGCTCAGTTTTTTCACGCGGGAACGTTACGCCCTCTCAGTTTGAAGAAAAGATTAAAGCCTGCCCTTTCCGCCTTTGAAAGACACCGTCGTTATCCTTAATCCCGCAGCGCGCGGGACGCGGGCCAATCGTCTGCGCGCCCGGGTAGAATCGATCACCCGCGGGTCGATCCTGTGCCAGACCTCGCGCTCGGGCGAAGCCGAAGTTTTGGCGCGCCACGCCGTCGCGGAAGGCTTTGAAAAAATCGTCGCTGCCGGAGGAGACGGCACGATCAATGAAATCGTAAATGGGATCGCGGGGAAAAATGTTGCTCTTGGCCTGCTCCCGATAGGCACGATGAATGTTTTCGCGACTGAGCTCGGCCTGCCGGCCAACGACTTGCCACGCTGCTGGGAAATTATTCAGCAGAACCGCACCCGCCCGGTCGATTTGCCGAGCGCGAATGGCAAACATTTCGTCCAGCTCGCCGGCGTCGGTCTCGATGCGCAGGTGGTGAAAGAAACCAGCCGTGCCTTCAGGAGAAATTTCGGACCGCTCAGCTATCTCATCTCCGCCGCGCAAATCGCCTCGCGCGAGCCGCCCCGTTTGCGGATCGAATCGGAGAACGCCGTCACGGACGAAGGATCGTTCGTGCTCCTTGGTAACGGGCGGCTTTACGGCGGGCGTTTTCCGTTCTTCAAGCAGGCGCTCATCGATGATGGGCTGCTCGACGTGATCGTTTTCAAGCGGCTCAACTATGTCGAGATCATCCGGTATTTGCAGAACGTCGTTTTTACGCCGCAAATCACCGCGCCCGAAGTGGAGTATTTCCAAACCAGCCGGCTCCGAGTGAGCAGCGACGAAAGCGTGCCGGTCGAAATCGACGGCGAGCTGATCGGGAATTGTCCGGTTGAATTTCAGATTCGCGGCGGTGGTTTGCGCGTGCTGGCGCCGGAGAAGATTTCTTCCCAGCCGATTTGAGAATCGACAATCGATTTTCGTTGCGATAGTCTCGCCCCATGCGCCTGTCCGGCCGAAAATCCTCGTCGTTGACGCGGCCCTGGACGCAACGGCCGCGCCTTGTTCTTCTCGGTTTGATCGGCGTGAACGTGGTCGCATTCGTCACCCAACTTTTTCTTGAGTCGTATCAGCCGGGTTTCGTTCGCGAATATCTCGGGTTAAGCGATCGCGGGGTGCGGGCTGCTTACGCCTGGCAATTTTTCAGCGCGATTTTTCTCCACGACGGCCCGTGGCACCTGCTCGGCAATATGCTCATTCTTTATCTGCTCGGCCGCGATGTGGAATCGATCATCGGTCAGCGCCAATTCCTTTTTCTTTATTTCACCGGCGCGTTCGCGGGAGAATTTGGCCACTTATTCCTGATGCCGTCCCACTCGGTTTTGCTGGCGGCTTCCGGCGGCGTGGCCGCAGTGTTGATTGCCTACGCGACAATTCTCCCGGAACTGGAATTGACCTCGCTGATTTTCTTTCATCTCCCGATTCGGCTGAAGGCGAAGCATCTTGCCTATGGCACTTTTGCTGTAGCGGTGCTGGCCATTACATTCGACCGCGCCGGTTCCGTCGCGCATAGCGCTTATTTCGGCGGATGTGTCGCCGGCTGGCTCTACGCGCATCTGCTCGGGTTCGGCCGTCCATCCATCCTCCAGCGCGCGCTTCGGCAACGTCGCGCGGAGGTCGAGCGCTATCGCAACATGAGCCCGGATCAATTTATCTCCGAAGCGGTCGATCCGGTGCTGGATAAAATTTCTCGGGAAGGGATCCAGAGTCTTACCTGGCAGGAACGACGGACGTTGACGAGGGCGCAGGAAAAAATCGCAGAGAAAGCGCAGACGAGCTGATTCCGCAGCGGGCTCGACTCGTTAGGCCAGTTCTTCTGATTGGGACAATCTGTTTTTGACCTTCATCGGACGATAAGCGTCTGTCGTATCGATGAAAAAAACGGACTGGATCAAGCGCAAGGCAACCGCGGCGCTCCATCCCGCTCAAGTCGAGAACACCCTCGAAGGCTTGAGTGAGGCCTGGCCGGGAACCGTTCCGCTGCGCGAATCGATCGAACAGTTTCCGTTAGGCGAAAAGTCTCTCCTTCATCTCATTTCCGCTTCAAGCATCTGCGCCGCGCGCCTGGTGCGGCATCCCGAAATTCTGCTCTGGCTTTCGCGCCCGGAAATTTGTGCCGCGCCGCGCGACTACGGTGCAATGCTGCAAACCCTGCGGATCACCGCGGCAGACCTTTCCTTTGCGGAAGCTTTTCAGGCGCTGCGCTTCTGGAAAGGCCGCGAGATGTCGCGGATCGCGCTCCGCGAAGTGGCCGAGATCGCGCCGCTCGAAGAAACGACTCTGGAATTATCGCAACTGGCCGAAATTTCTCTGCGCGAAGTTTACCAACATTGGAACACCGAGCTGCGCAGTCGCCGCGGCGCGCCGGAGACTGAGTTTGCGATCCTGGGACTGGGAAAGCTGGGCGGCCGCGAGTTAAATCACAGCTCCGACATCGATGTAATTTTTCTCTATGGCGAGGAAGGAAATATTTCTCCGAACCTGACTCACCACGAATGGTTCAACCAACTTGGAGGAAAAATCATTGAGACTTTTGCGGCTTCCGATCCGGCAGGCGCGCTTTTTCGGATCGACCTGCGGCTGCGGCCGGAAGGGACGGCTGGCCCGCTGGCGCGTTCGCTCGAGAGCATGGAAAATTATTATGCCGGATTCGGCGAAACATGGGAACGAATCGCGTTGATCAAAGCGCGCGGAGTCGCCGGCAGCCGCGAGCTGGCTTACGAATTTCTTCGGCAGCACCAGCCCTTCATTTATCCGAAAAGTCCCACCCCGGATGTGCTCGATGAAATCGCGGCGATCAAACGCCGGATCGAACGCGAGGTGGTTGGTTACGAAAACGTCGATCGCGATGTCAAACTCGGCGCCGGCGGCATTCGCGAAATCGAATTTGTAGTCCAGGCGCTGCAGCTTCTGCACGGCGCACGCCACGCTTTTCTCCAGGAAACGAGCACTCTCAAAGTGCTGCCGGTTTTGGCGGAGCTGGAATTGCTCCCGCGCGGTGAAGCGCGCGCGCTCGAGCAAGCGTATCGCTTTCTCCGGCGGGTCGAGCACCGGTTGCAGATCGAAGCGGAGCAGCAGACCCACACAGTTCCTGAGAGCGGCGAAGCGCTCTATCGGCTGGCGCGCAGTCTCGGTTTCGACGCGCCGGAAAATTTCACCGAAACACTGCGGGAAGATCGGCGCAAGGTGCGGGAAATTTTTCACCGGATCATCTCCACTCCTGCGAAAACAATCCCATCGGCGCAAGGCTTTGAGATTTTTCGCGACGAAAAAGCGGCGGAAAAGTCTCTCGCCGATCTGACCAAAGGAACGGGTGGTTTCCACATCGCGCCGCGGACGCGCCAGGTCTTTCGCAATCTGCGGCCGTTGCTGTTTCGGTGGCTGGCCGCCGCGGGTGATCCGGACATGGCGCTCAACCAATTCGTTCGCTTCGTGGAATCGTACGGACTGCGCAGCATGCTTTTCGAATTGCTGGTGGCGAATCCAAAACTGCTCGAGCTGCTGGTGAAAACGTTCGACGCGAGTCGTTATGCTGGAGATTTGCTCGTGCGCCGGCCGCAGCTTCTGGAGGAAATCACCCGCCCCGAAATGCTCGACCAGGAAGTTTCGGTTGCGGAACATTTGAAGCGACTGGAAGCAACGAACGTGGATGCCGGCGCGCTCGATCGCGTTCGCGTCTATCGCCATACTCAACTGCTGCGGATTTTGTTGCGCGATGTTCTCGGGCTGGCAGATCTTCCAACTCTCTTCCGCGAACAGTCCGCGCTCGCCGAAGCGTGTCTGGTTTTCGTGAATGCTCTGAATGAAGAGGGAAGCGATCTCACCATCATTGCGCTCGGAAAATTTGGCGGCAGCGAGATTGGATATGGCGCCGATCTCGATGTGATTTTCGTGGGCGATGACATTCGCGCAGCGCAAAATCTTTTGCTCGCGATGGCGCAACCAACCGCGCAAGGAAATATCTACACGCTCGATGCGCGACTCCGGCCCGATGGAGAGAAGGGAATTTTGGCCAGCTCGCTGGCGGCGCACGAGAGTTATTACGAAACGCGCGCGCAGCTCTGGGAAGCTCAAGCGCTCACCCGGGCGCGTCCGCTGGCAGGGCCGCGCCAAGAAGAATTCATGGATCTGGCACGGCGTGTTTGGCAACGAGCGAGCGCGCGCGATGATTTGTTTCCGCAGATCGACGCGATGCTGCAGCGAATCCGGCGCGAGCGCGGAAGCGCTTCCGACTTGCTCGATTTCAAGACCGGAACCGGCGGGATCATCGAAGCCGAATTTCTGGCGCAGGCGCTGCAGATGCGCGCCGGTATTTGGAACCAAAATGCGAGCGGCGCGCTGGATGAGCTCGCCAGCAAAAATATTTTGCCGGAGGCCGAAGCCGCTCTTGTAAAAAAGAGTTACCAGTATCTGCGCTCGATCGAATCGGTCCTGCGGCGTTGGGAAAATAAGAGCATCTCGATTTTGCCTAATAGCGAAATCGAACAGCGAAAACTGGCGCTGCGCCTTGGCGCTGAGAGCCTCGACTCATTCGCGAATCGCTATCGAGAAGCGCGGGAGAACATCCACGCGATTTACTCGCGCCACCTGCACTGAGCGCGGACTAGGAAACCGACAGAAGTTTCAGAATTTCCCGGATCACGAGAAAGCTGACGAGCAGTCCGCAGCCAACGACGGCGAACAGCACTGCCAGCACCGCAATCACGAAGAACCAATCGCTCCGGCGCGAAAGACCGGGCGCAGCAGTGTGGGTTCGGATCAGTTGATAGTTGCGCGCATTCGATTTGAACCAAAACGAAAACGCGTCGCCCGCCACCGGCACGATCCCGACGATTTCGTTGATCAGAATATTTAGCGACATGCGGGCGAGGAGGATTTTAGGAACTCCGAGCCGCGCCGCTTGGATGAGGGCAAAGGCGGAAACCAATGCGGAAGCTGTGTCGCCCAAGCCGGGCAGGAGCCCGATCAGAGGATCGAGCCCGAAGCGGAATTTCGTTCCGGGAACACGAAGGAAATCATCCATGATGAGAGCAAGCCACTTGAAGAGCGGCTCGAGGCTGTCGCGCTTACGCTTTTCTTCGGGCGGGAGGAATTCCCAATCGACATCCTTGGCAGAGGAAGAAGATTTCATTGGCGGGTTGCGCGCGGAATGGAGGTCATCCCCGAGCG
>DASXNS010000042.1:0-3369 GCA_036494865.1 Chthoniobacterales bacterium
TGATCGCGCGCGATTTCCGCCAAGCGCCGGGCAGAGGGAAACGCGAGCAACGCCCCAGGAAATTGCGACAATTTTTCTGCGGCATAAATCGGCAGGCTGGATTCGGTTATCAGTACTTCCAATTCGGCGGCGGAATGGAGCGAAGGCCCTTCCAGGATTTTTCCGTCGCGGATTCGGGCAAAGAAAAACGATTGGCGTCTCGCGTCGCCGATCACGCCGTACTCGCAGGCAACGGTCTCGATCGCGCAGATGGATGGAAGGCCGATCAGCTTCGCTTCACTCGCGCTGCGCAGACCGAGAGCCGCGGCAATGGCGATGCGCGTCCCGGCATAAGACCCGGGGCCGATCCCGACCGCGATGCAATCGGGGCTGCCAAAATGCTGCCAGCAAAGCCGCAGGTTTTCGAAAAACAAACCGGAGTGTTTCCGGTCGTTCGAAAAAATGCGGTCGAATGGTTCCGCATTTTTTGCGAGCCAGGCGATGCTTCCTCGCGCACTCGACAATTCCAAAGCAAGGATTTTCATCGCGACATTTCCTGAATTACGCGGCTGTTTTCGTCCTTTAATTCAAATGAAAGCCACGTCGCGTGAGTCGGAATGAGAGTAGAATAGCGGTCGCCCCATTCGATTAAACAGACGCCGTCCCCGAAAACATAATCGTCGAATCCGAGACGCAAGACCGCCTCGCTGCTATCGAGCCGGTAGAAATCGAAGTGATAGACCGGAAGCGGTCCATCAACGTATTCGTGCACGAGAGTGAAGGTGGGGCTTGTCACTTCCGCGCTGCTCCCGGCGCCGGCGACGAAACCCTTCGCGAATTGGGTCTTGCCCGTGCCGAGTTCGCCGCGCAACGCCAGGACATCCCCTGCGCGCGCTTTCTCTCCGTAGCGGCGCCCCGCGGCGATGGTTTCTTCGACGCTATTTGAAGTGAACATAACCAGCCGGCCAGTTCAACGGCAGCGACTTTGGTCTCGTTAGGCAACCTATCCGGGTGAGAAGAAGGCGCGGGAATTTCTTTTTCCATTCGCTCGCCAATCCTCTTGCTTTTCCGGGAGCGATAGCGAAAAGCAGCTCGTAATCTTCCCCATCGGCCATCGCTTGCTCGATGGAGCAACCGCGATTTCGCGGGAGCGAGTTTTCGTCAATTTCAAATCCGACACCGCTGGCGCGGGCGAGGCGCGGCAGGTCCGCGCCCAGACCATCACTCAAATCCATCATCGCATGGATCGGAAAGTTTTTCGTCAGCCAGCGCGACTCTTTGATGCGCGGGACAAATTTGAGATGCCGTCCACGAAGAGATCCGCCTAACCGGCCGGTGACAAAAAGCTGATCGCCCGCCTTGCCGCCAGCGCGATCGACCCATCGGTTCCTTTCCACAAAACCGGAGACGCTGACGGAAATCACCGCCGGCCCTTTGATGGCGCTCGTTTCGCCGCCGACAATGGCCACGTCGAAAAGCCGCGCCATCTTCGCGAGCCCGCGATAAACCGGTTTCATCCAGGCGAGGGTGGTGCGCGACGAAACAATAACGCTGACGAGCGCAAATTGCGGGCAGCCCGACATCGCGGCAAAATCGCTTAGAGGTCGGGCCAACGCTTTCCAGCCGACCAACATTGGGCGGTTTTTTTTTGTGAAATGAATGCCCTCGACGATGCAATCGGTTTTGAGCAGCTGAAGGAAATCCCGCGGCGGAGACTCGACCACCGCGCAGTCGTCGCCGGCCGCTCTCACGACCGAACGATTTCGTGGAAGTTTCGGCAAGAGTTCGGCAAGAAGCCGATCTTCGCCGAGCTCGCGCAGAGTCATTGTTCGATCAGCTCGGGAAAGGCGAGGGCGGTGAGGGTAAGCGAATTAAAGAACGCGTGCATCGTCATCGGGACGAGAATCGAACCGCTCCATTCATAGGCGATGGCGAAGCAAGTTCCGAGGACAAAGAGCGGCCCGAAGGAAGGAAGATGCGTGTGGACTGCGGCGAAAAGAAACGCGCTGACGATGAGCGCAGCGGTTCGTCCGAAGTAGCGCTTCACCACGCCATAAATAAAAAAACGGAACAGAAATTCCTCCGCGATCGGCGCGACCGTCACGGCCAGAAGAATGATCAGGATTCGTTGCTCGAGGCTGTTTGAAGCGTTGAACAACTCGACGATAGCCTGTTTCTCCGACGCGCCGTCCAGAAAACGGTGGGTGACAACATCGGCCAGAAAAATCAAAGGATAGGCTGCCAGCATCAGGACAACGCCGGTCATGGCTGTTCGCCAAAATCCCATTTTGGAAAAACCGCCTAACGAGTCCAAATCGAGTCCGCGCACGCGAAGAAAAGCGGCGACGAAGAGGAGGACACCGACCGAGAAGATGGCGTTCTCAACCAGATCGCGGTTTCGCATGCTGGTAATCTGGTGCGCGGAAGCGGCCGCAATATTAAGAACAAACCAGATGGCAAGAAGGGTCGCGAGGAATGCTTCCGGCCAGCCGAATTGACGAAGCGGAATCGCCGGGGTTTCCACGACGCGGGCGTTGATCTGGCGAACGAGCGAGACGTAAATGTAAATGCCGGCGATCAGAAACAGCGCGTTGATGACAGCGCTTAGTGCCGGCAGAAATCCGTCGAACGCCATGGCCCGACGCTCCTTCTACGGAGCGTAAAAGCTTGGCAGAAAATAAGCGCGTCCCGTCTCGAGCTGCGGAGTGAGCTGCTTCGGAAGGGTCAATTCGATTTTCGAATCGCCCGCGCTGCCAAAGGCGCGAAAGAAGCGGCTCCATGAAAATGGCGGTCCGTATTTTACGATCGTCGCGTCGGTCGCATTGCCCAGCTCCCGCGCTACCGTGAACGCATCTTCGATCTGGCCCACGGCATCGATCAGGCCATGATCGAGCGCGTCCCGGCCGGAAAGAATTCGCCCATCCGCGACGGTGTTGCGGAGAAGATCAGGCGAAAGATGCCGTTCCCGGGCGACGATGCCGAGGAATTTATCGTAGGTTTTCATGACGAAACCCTGGACGTAATCGCGTTCCTCCGGCGTGACTGGGCGCGCGCCGTTGAGCATGTCCTTGAATTTTCCGCTTTTGAAAACGACCGAAGCCAAACCGATTTTGTTGAAGAGCTGCTCGTAATTAAAAGTTTGAATAATAACGCCGATGCTGCCGGTGATGGTGGTCTCATTCGCCATCAAATATTTTCCGCCGCAGGCGACGTAATAGCCGCCCGATGCCGCCAGCGAATCCATGTAGACGATCACCGGTTTCTTTGCGCGCGTCCGCACGACCCAATTGTAAATGACATCCGACGCGGTGACTTCGCCGCCGGGCGAATCGATTTCCAACACGACTGCGCGCACGTGCTCGTCGTCGCCGGCTTGTTTCAGGGCCGCGC
>DASXNS010000043.1:0-7412 GCA_036494865.1 Chthoniobacterales bacterium
AGCACCCGGGAAACGTCGCTGCCGTGGAATCAACAACAGAAATGGGAACAGGAAGGCCAGCTCGCTGGCCTGGCTGAGCAACACCGCTAAGCTGGTTTTCTAAATCCAGAATCCCGGCGGGATGACCGCATTTTTCGGCACCACCACGATCCCGTCGCGGATAAAATAATTGCCCGCATCGAGATCGGCTGGTTTTCCCTCCGGCGTGATCACGACACCATCCGCGATCCGGGCATTCTTGTCGATGATCGCGCGATCGATCACGCAATTGCGTCCGATTCCGACCGATGGCAATCCTTGCGGCATGTTTCCCGGATCGGTTTCGTAATAATCGGCGCCCATAATGATGCTGTTGCGGATGGTCGCGCCGGTTTGAATGATGCTGCGCACGCCGATAACCGACCGTTCCAGGTGCGCGTCGGAAATGATGCAGCCATCGGCGATGATCGCTTGACGCAAGGTCGCGCCATTTATTTTGCTGCCGGGCAAAAATCGCGGGTGGGTGTAAATCGGAGCGGAGGCGTCGAAGAAACTGTATTGCGGGAGAAGATCGGTCAGATCGAGATTAGCTTCATAAAACGCGCGGATCGTTCCGATATCTTCCCAGTAACCATTAAAGATATAACCACTCACGTGCCTCTCTTTAATCGACTGCGGAATAATATGTTTCCCAAAATCGACCAGGTCGTTCTCGAGGCATTCGACCAGCACGTCGCGATTGAAAACATAGATGCCCATCGACGCCTGGAATAGTTCCTCGTCCGCGCCCGCGCCAATCGAGGCGAGCAGCTCGGGGCTCAGCTTGAATTCGTTCAACACATTTTCGTCCTTCGGCTTTTCCACGAAGTGAGTGACGCGGCGTTCCCGGTCACTCTGCATGATCCCGAAGTCCGAAGCTTGCTCGCGTGAGACCGGTTTCGTCGCGAGGGTGATATCCGCGCCCGAACGGATGTGCTGGTGAAGCAATGCACGAAAATCCATCCGGTAAAGCTGATCGCCGCTCAGAATGATGTAGTAATCGAATGGTCGCTCGAGGAAGTAGCGCATGTTTTGGCGCACTGCGTCGGCCGTTCCCTGATACCATTGCGAACCTTCCGGCGTTTGCTGGGCCGCCAGGATGTCCACGAAACTGCGCGAAAAGTTATCGAACTTGTAGCTCGCCTGGATGTGGCGATGGAGCGACATGCTGTTGAACTGCGTCAGCACGTAGATCGAGCGCAATCCGGAATTCAGGCAATTGCTGATCGGAATATCCACCAACCGATATTTTCCGCCCAGCGGCACGGCTGGCTTCGAGCGATCTTTAGTCAGCGGAAACAAACGCGTGCCCGCGCCGCCACCCATGATGACCGCGAGGGTGCGTTGGGTCGTGCCCGGCGGCAACGCAGGTGCAAGCGCGGCGGTGACTGGACTCGCCAGGGATTGTTTCGAGCGGCTCTTCGTTGCCACAGACCAAATTAACGCAGATTGCGACGCCTCCCATCAACCTTTTTACAACTCGGCCGTCGCCTGTCTTGCGCGGAGAAGTCGTTAATGTCACGATCTTCCATTCATGTGCGGCATTGTCGGATACGTCGGACGCTCTGAAGCGGCTCCCATTCTTCTCGATGGGTTGCGGCGCCTGGAATATCGCGGCTACGATTCGGCGGGCGTGGCGATCGTTGATGGCGATCGAGTGGAGACGCGCAAATGCGCGGGCAGAATCGCGGAACTCGGCAAACTGATGACGGCGAAGCCGCCGGCCGGGACTTACGGGATCAGCCACACCCGCTGGGCCACTCACGGGAAACCTACGGACCAAAATGCCCATCCCCATTTCGACGCGAGCGGCAAACTCGCGCTCGTCCACAACGGCGTGATCGAAAATTATCAGGCCCTGAAGGACCAACTACTGCGCGACGGCGATCACAAATTTTCTTCTGAAACCGACACTGAAGTTCTCGCGCATTTGATCGGCAAACTTTACGACGCCTCCGCTCTGGAGGAAAACGGCGCGGCCACTCGGAAAGCGACGACGGGCGCGCGCAATCCTAAGGGCCGCCTGGTCGATGCAGTCCGTGCCGCCCTGCGCCAGGTGATCGGCACTTACGGAATCGCGCTCGTCCATCGCGACATTCCCGATTTTATTGTGGGTGCGCGCCGAGGCAGTCCGCTAGTTCTCGGCGTCGGCAAGGACGAGAATTTTCTCGCCAGTGATGTCAGTGCGATCGTCGCCCATACTCGCGACGCGGTTTATTTGAACGACTTCGATGTGGTCGCAGTCGAGCGCGATAAATTCGAGATCAGCTCGGTCGCCGGTGAAGCCGGCAATTATCAGCTGAGCAAGGTCGAGTTCAGCGACGCCGACATCAACAAAGGTGCTTATCCGCATTTCATGCTCAAGGAAATCTTTGAGCAGCCCGGTTCGGTCCGTGACGCGATGCGCGGCCGGCTCAGCGCGGAGGAATGCACCGCGAAGCTCGGCGGATTGAATATGACGCCGGCGCAATTGCGCGACGTTGGCCGGGTCGTTCTCACTGGGTGCGGAACTGCGCTGCACGCCGCGATGATCGGCGAATATTTGATCGAACAACTCGCGCAAATTCCGACCGAAGTGGAATACGCAAGCGAGTTTCGGCATCGCAACACACCGATGACGCGCGACACCCTGGTCTTCGCCATCAGTCAGAGCGGCGAGACCGCCGACACGTTAGGCGCCTTGCGCGAAAGCCGGCGCAAAGGATATCGCACCCTCGGCATCTGCAACAACGTCGCCAGTACGATCGCGCGGGAAAGCGACGGCGGAGTGTACATGCATGCCGGTCCCGAAATCGGCGTGGCCGCGACCAAATCTTTCACTTCGCAAGTTGCGATTCTGACCGCGATTGGATTGCTCCTCGGTCGCATGCGCCACCTTTCTACCTCGGAGGGAACGCGAATCATCGATGCGGTCAAAGCGTTGCCGGAACAGATCGAAGAGGTTTTGCAACTGAGCGATCAGATCAAAGCGATCGCAAAAAAATACGCGTCGGTAAACGGCATGCTCTTTTTCGGCCGCCAATTCAATTTCCCGGTGGCGCTCGAGGGCGCATTGAAAATGAAGGAGATCACCTACCTTTTTGCCGAAGGCCATCCCAGCGCCGAGCTCAAGCATGGGATCATTGCACTCGTTAGGCCGGATTTGCCTTCCGTCTTCATCGTGCCGGATGATGCCGTTTTCTCGAAAAACTTGAATAACATCGAGCAGATCCGGGCGCGCAAAGGCCCGGTCATTGCCGTCACTTCCGGGGCGGGCGCCGAGCGCCTGGCGAAAATAGCCGACGACATCATCACGATCCCCGCGGTTCCCGATTACGTCAGCCCGATCCTGACCGTCATCCCGCTGCAGCTTCTTGCTTATCATCTCGCCGTCGAGCTGGGACGCGATGTGGACAAGCCGCGCAATTTGGCGAAAAGCGTCACTGTGGAGTAGGGCAGCGAACGCGGTCGCCACTTCCGTTTCGTGCAACCGAAAGAAGATTACGTCCTCAAGCTTCTCGAGGATGCGGGCTTGGTCACCCGCTCTCAGATCGAGAACGCAAAGAGCCGTTTGAACGGCGCGACCAATGCCGTCGATCGGCTGGTCAAGGACGGAGTCATCTCAGAAGCGGATGTCTCGCGCAGTCTCGCCGCTCAAGCCCAGATGGACTGGGTCGATCTTTCGGCAAAGGTAATTCCGCCGGAAGTCATCAACCAGATTCGGGCAGAAGATGCGCGGCGTTTCAAAGTCATTCCGGTCGGCTTCGGCGAAACCGGTTTGATTGTTGCAGTGAGCGATCCGCTCGACATCGATACGATCGACAGCCTGAGCTTTTTGCTTCAGCGCGAGATTGAGCTGGTCTGCGCGAGTCCTGAGAGAATTCGGCAAGCGTTGATCAAATACTACGGCACGGCCGACGAAGCGTCCGATGTTCTCCTCCAACAAATCGGTCACGAAGTGGATCTCGGCCTGGAGATCACCGAAGGCGGCGACATCAGCGGCAGCGACGACGCGGACGCGCCGATCATTCGGATGGTTTCGATGCTGCTGATCGAAGCGCATCGGCTCGGCGCGAGCGACGTGCACCTCGAGCCGCTCGATAAAAAATTTCGGGTCCGCTTCCGGATCGACGGCGTTCTCCAGGAAATGCAGGCGCCGCCGAAACGATTGCAATCCGCCATCGTCAGCCGGCTGAAAATCATGACAGGTTCGATGAGCATCGCGGAAAAACGGCTGCCGCAGGATGGCCGCATCCAGGTAAAGATCGCGCGGAAGCCGGTTGATCTTCGCGTTTCAACTATCCCGACGAACCACGGGGAGAGCGTCGTCATGCGCGTGCTGGACAAATCGAGTTTGATGCTCGGGTTGCCGGAGCTGGGATTTTTCAGCGACGATCAGGAAACGTTTGAGCGACTCCTCCGGCTTCCCGACGGCATTCTGCTGGTGACCGGCCCGACCGGTTCGGGCAAAACGAGCACACTCTATTCGTGTTTAAATTTCATCAACAAACCGGATCGCAAAATCATCACTGTCGAGGAGCCGATCGAATATCAGATGAACGGCATCAACCAAGTGCAGGTGAACGCCGATGTCGGAATGACGTTTCCAGTCGCGCTTCGTTCCATTTTACGCCAGGCGCCGAACGTGATCATGATCGGCGAAATTCGCGATCTCGAGACGGCGACGATCGCGACGAACGCCAGTCTGACCGGTCACTTGGTCTTCAGCACGCTCCACACTAACGACGCACCATCCGCCGTCGCGCGCCTGGTGGACATCGGTGTGCAACCGTTTCTGCTCGCCTCTTCAGTGCGCGCGATCATGGCGCAACGGCTCGTTAGGCGGCTTTGCTCTCACTGCAAACAGCCGGGCGAATTGAGTGAAACGGAGCTGCGGGCCCTGAATTTCGAGCCGTCGCAATTGAACGATGCGCAGGTCATGAAACCGGTTGGTTGCGAACAATGCCGTCACACCGGTTACCGCGGCCGGATGGGGATCTTCGAGATTTTCATTATCGACGACGACGTGCGGCACATGATCAACAACCGCCGCTCCACTCTGCTTCTGCGGCAGCGAGCGCGAGAGCTCGGCATGCGCACCTTGCGGGAAGATGGCGTGCGCAAAGTTCTCGCCGGGCTCACTTCCGCGGAGGAAATCATCTCGATCACCCTCGGAGACGTAAATTGAGATGAACAGCCAGCAGGTCGCGGATCTTTTTGTCGAGCAGCGGATCCTTCAGGCTTCGCAAGTGGACGACGTTTTGCAGGAAGCGATTCTGAACGGAAAAAATATCGAGCAGGCGCTGATCGACAGCGGCTTTGTCGATGAGCGCGGTTTTTATCAGGTGATCGCGGACGCGCTCGGCACCGATTTCGTCGATCTTTCTGAAAATGAAATTCCGCCGGAAATCCTGCGGCTGATTCCCGGCGGATTGGCGCGGCTCCATCGCGCTCTGCCGATTGGCGCGAGCGATCACACGCTCAGGATCGCGTTGGCCGATCCGCTCGATTTGCGCACGGCCGAAGATCTTCATTTCGCGCTCGGGAAAGATGTCCAAGTCGTCGTCGCGCCAACCGAGCAGATCGAAGAGCGGATCAACCTTCACTACGGCACCGACAGCTCGAGCATGGAGGACATCCTCAAGCAGCTCGGCGAAACTGGCCAGCTCCTTTCACTCCGCGGTGACGAGAGCGCTTCGACGGTGGAAGCGGACGCGAATGCGACGCCGATTATCAGGTTCGTCGATCTGATTTTGTTCCAGGCAATTCAGGATCGCGCTAGCGATATTCACTTCGAACCGTTCGAAAACGAATTCAAAATTCGCTACCGCGTGGATGGCGCGCTTTATGAAATGGCGCCGCCCCCGCGGCATCTCGCGCTTCCAGTTATCTCGCGCGTGAAAGTGATGGCGAACATGAACATCGCCGAGCGCCGCCTTCCGCAGGACGGACGCATCCAGAAAAATATTGCGGGCCGGAGCGTAGATCTGCGCGTCTCGACCTTGCCGACCCAATTTGGCGAAAGCGTCGTCCTGCGTGTGCTCGATCGCTCCACTGTGAATCTCGATCTGGAAGCGCTCGGCCTGCCCGATTACATCCACGCCTACATCATCGAAGTCATCAACCGGCCGAACGGCATTTTTATCGTAACAGGTCCGACCGGTTCGGGAAAAACGACGACGCTTTATTCGTGCTTACGAAAAATCAACACGATCGATTCGAAGCTGCTAACGGCGGAAGAACCGGTCGAGTACGATCTCGAAGGCATCGTTCAATTGCCGGTGAATGAAGCGATCGGTCTCACTTTCGCGCGGGCGCTGCGCGCTTTTCTTCGCCAGGATCCCGATCGCATTATGGTGGGCGAAACGCGCGATCTGGAGACGGCGCAAATTTCCATTCAAGCATCGCTCACCGGCCATCTTGTTTTCACCACCTTGCATACCAACGACGCGCCCGGCGCGGTCACGCGTCTGATCGATATGGGGGTGGAACCGTTCCTGATTTCCTCCACGCTCGAAGCGGTCCTCGGCCAGCGATTGCTCCGCAGCATTTGCGCCCAATGCCGCACGACGTATCAGCCGAGTGAAACGCTGCTCGCGCAACTCGGTCTCTCCCGCCGCGACATTGGCGAGAATCATTTTTATTACGGCAAAGGGTGCGACGCCTGCAACCAGACCGGCTACAAAGGGCGCAAAGGCATTTACGAATTGATGAAGATCACCGATCCGCTGCGCGAGTTGATCAATGAGCGTGCTCCGACCGTAACCTTAAAAGAAAAAGCGATCGAGCTCGGGATGGTAACGCTGCGCCAGGATGGATTACGCAGCATTTTTGCCGGCGACACGACGATTGAAGAAGTTTTGAAATACACCTAACGCCGTCATCTTGGCGGTGAATCGGACCCACCAGATCCATTTAGCGATTGGAAGCAAAAGCCGAATACGCTAAATCAATGCCTCGCTAGACCGAAAATCATGCCGCGTTATACTTACGTCGCTCTCGATTCGCGTGGCCAGGAATCCACCGGCTTGGTGGACGCATCCTCGACGAACGAAGCGATCGGCCAGCTCCGGCAAGCCGGCTATTTTCCCACAAACGTTTACGAAGAAGGGAAAGGCGGCGGCGCTGACGGGAAAACCGCGCGGCGCGCCGCAGTCAAAACTCCGCGGGCGAAACGAGCTGCTGGTGGCAGGAACATCGTCTTGTTCCAGCGGAAATCGGTGAAGCCAAAAACGCTGATGGTTTTCACCCGGCAGCTCGCGACTTTGATCGACGCCGGTCTTCCACTCTTGCGCGGCCTCAACGTTCTCGAGAAACAGGAGCGCGATCCGGTGTTGAAAAAGACAATCACCAAACTGGCCGATTCCGTCCAGGGCGGGAGCACCTTTTCCGAGGGACTCGCGCAACATCCGCGG
>DASXNS010000044.1:0-5991 GCA_036494865.1 Chthoniobacterales bacterium
GGGCGCAGGTGTCGGCAAGACTGTCGTCATTCTGGAGTTGATCAACAACATCGCAAAAGGCCACGGCGGGTTTTCCGTTTTCGCCGGCGTCGGCGAGCGAACGCGTGAAGGCAACGATCTCTACACCGAGATGAGCGAAGCCGGCGTCATCGATCAAAAAGATCTGAGCAAATCGAAAGTGGCGCTTGTTTACGGGCAGATGAACGAGCCTCCCGGGGCGCGTCTCCGCGTTGCGCTCTCCGCGCTGGCGATGACGGAGTATTTCCGAGACGAACGTAACCAGGATGTTTTGTTATTCATCGACAACATTTTCCGATTCTCGCAAGCTGGCTCGGAAGTGTCAGCGCTGCTCGGGCGCACGCCATCGGCGGTCGGTTATCAGCCAACCCTCGCCGCAGAAATGGGCGATCTCCAGGAGCGCATTACTTCGACCAAGAAAGGCTCGATCACGTCTGTCCAAGCCGTTTACGTTCCTGCGGATGACCTCACCGATCCGGCGCCGGCAAATACCTTCGCGCATCTTGATTCCACGATCGTGCTCGAACGTTCCATCGCTGAACTCGGCATTTATCCGGCCGTCGATCCGCTCGCTTCAACTTCGAAGTCCCTCGCACCCGAGGTTGTCGGTGAAGACCATTACGCCGTCGCTCGCGGCGTCCAGAAAGTGTTGCAACGTTACCGCGATCTTCAGGATATCATCGCAATTCTGGGTATGGACGAACTGAGTCCCGAGGACAAACTTTCTGTTTTGCGCGCGCGGAAAATTCAGCGTTTTCTCAGCCAGCCGTTCCATGTGGCCGAAGTCTTCACGGGCACAAAGGGCCAGTACGTTTCGATTGCTGAAACCGTTCGCGGATTCAAAGAAATCCTCGACGGCAAACATGATGAAATTCCGGAGCAGAACTTCTACATGAAGGGCGGCATCGATATGATTCAGGAAAGCTGAACGTTAGAAATCATGGCCGCCACTTTAAAGCTCGAGATCGTTACGCCGGAAGCGACAGCGTATTCCGAGGACGTTGAAATGGTCACTCTGCCGGGCGCGGAAGGCGAGCTTGGTGTTTATCCAAATCACGTTCCGCTTTTGACGACCTTGAATCCCGGTGAGCTGCGCGTCTTGAAAGGCGGCCGCGACAGTTTTCTCGCCGTGGGTGAAGGCTTTGTCGAGATCACCGGAAGCGCGGTTTCGGTCTTGACCGACCTGGCGCTGGAATCGTCGGCGATCGATGAAAACGCCGCGGAAGCTGCGGTCGCACGAGCGAAAGCCGCGATGAAAGAAGATCACGGTGCGGAAGAAGTCGCGGCGATTCACGCTTCTTTGCAAAAGGCCCTCGCGCAGCTCCACGTGAAACGCCGCCGCCGCGGATAAATGACCGCGCTGCGCAGCGGCGCATTCAAAGATTCACCTCTCGTGCAGCCTCCAGCCACGCTCGGGATTATCGCTGGCAACGGCGTTTATCCGCGCCTGCTCGCTGATGCCGCGCGCAAAGCCGGCGTAAGAAAAATCGCCGCGGCCGCGTTCACGAATGAGACCGACGAAAGACTTACCGCAAAAGTCGATGCGATCGAGTGGATGCGTGTCGGCCAACTGAATCGCTTGATCAACTGCTTCCGCGACGCGGGAGTGGAAAATGCGATCATGGCGGGACAAATCGCGCCCGGAAATCTTTTTGATTTACGGCCCGATTGGAAAATGCTGCTCTTACTGGCGCGGCTGAAACGCCGGAATGCCGAATCAATCTTCGCCGCGATCAGCGAAGAGCTCTTGCGTGCCGGCGTCACGCTTTTGCCCGCGACTTCGTTTCTCGAACATCATCTCGCGACCGCCGGATTAATTGCGGGACGCAAGCTCACCCGGCGCGAAGAGGAGGATGTGACCTTCGGTTTCGAGATCGCGCGCGAAATCAGCCGGCTCGATATTGGTCAAACCGTAATTGTGAAGAACGGCACTGTCCTCGCGGTCGAAGGATTCGAAGGGACGAATGAGACGATTAAGCGCGGCGGGCTCCTGGGCGGAAAAAATGCGGTAATGGTGAAAGTGGCGAAACCGGCGCAAGACATGCGCTTCGATGTGCCGGTCATCGGCGTGGAAACGATCGCGGTTGCCGGCGAAGCGCGTTTGCGCGTCATCGCGATTGAAGCCGGGCGCACGATGCTGCTCGAAAAAGAAGCTGTGATCGAAGCGGCAGCCCTCGCGGATGTGAGCGTCGTCGCGCGCTGAACGGCTCGTTAGGTCAGCGGCGAACCGCAGCCGCCCGTAGTCTCCCAAGGATGAACGATTTTGTTTCCGGATCGAAGTTTGTGCAACAACGGACGCGCCGTGCGCCATTCGTTAGGCCTGATTGCACGATGAGATTTCCGGCGGGATCGATCTTCGCGGAGCGGGTTCTCACCGAGAGCAGTTCCGGACGAATCACCGGCATGATGGCGAGCGCATCGAAAATCGGACCGCCCTTTGCCCTGACGACATGAGTGAAGAACCAAAGCCAGAATTTGCTGCGACTCGAAAGATAAAATCCGGCCGGCCCGCTTGCGCGCAGGTCGTGCAATTCCCGATCGTTGATCAACAAACGCGAAGCCGTTTCGATAGGCACGAGAAGGAGCGACAATCTCGATCCGACGACCATCGCTGCTGCGGCAGGATCTTTAAAAATATTTGCATCGTGAAAATGAAAGGAACGAGTCGGCCCGAAACCGGCAGTGCTGCCGGGTCCTCGCCCGCCCACAAAAATGACGCGATCAATCCGGTGGGAAAGTTGCGGGTGGAGCTGCAGAAAAGTGGCAAGGTCAGTGAGAGGCCCGAGGGCGATGTAAGTGAGTCTTTGTTTTTGCAGCGCGGCTGCGAGCTTGTCGCTCGCGGCTGTTGGCTGCCCCAGATCATGAAACGAACGCGCACCGGCAAATACCTTCCCCGCATTCAAACCTGCCGGGCCGCCAAATTGGTCAGCCAGTTCCCGCGCAACGCGAGTAGTGTAGCCAAGGGGTGCATTTCCGTAGGTCGTGCTGATTCCCGCGATTTGGAGTTCAGGCGAATGAAAAGCCAGCAACAACGCGAAGCCATCGTCCACTTCGCGAATGGGCGAACCGATCGATACATCAGTGTCGATCCAAATTATCTCCGCGCGCGCCGGCGTTGCGAAGAAAAATGTGAAAGCGATCAATCGGAGCAGACGCATGCGGCAACTTACCCGTTGCAAATCACAAGTCGGCCATCGAAAATCAAAAATTCTTCGGCGGGGTCTTAGCTCAGTTGGTAGAGCGCCTCAATGGCATTGAGGAGGTCAGGGGTTCGAATCCCCTAGGCTCCAGTTAATCTGCGCTCAGGGGACGAGGACCGCCGCGCCCGTTAGTTCGCCTGATCGCAGAGCGGCGAGAGCTTCGTTCGCTTGCTCCAGACGAAATGTTTGCGTCTCGGTTTGAAGCGGAACCTTTGCCGCCAGCTGGAGGAATTCGGTGCCGTCGCGCCGGGTTAGATTCGCGACCGAAGTAATCGAACGTTCCTCCCACAAATCGTGATAAGGAAATGCGGGAATGTCGCTCATATGGATTCCGCCACAGACCACGATGCCATCCGGTTCAACCGCTCGCAGCGCTGCCGGCACCAGGGCGCCAACCGGCGCGAAAATAATAGCGGCGTCTAATTTTTCCGGCGGCTTCTCATCCGAACCGCCTGCCCATGTCGCACCGAGGCCGAGTGCGAATTTCTGCGTCTTTGCGTCGCCGGGACGGGTGAAAGCGAAAACTTTGCGGCCCTGATGACGCGCCACTTGCGCAATGATGTGGCCGGCTGCGCCAAAGCCATAAATGCCCACCCGCTCCGCATCGCCCGTTTTGCGCAACGAGCGATAGCCGATCAAGCCGGCACAAAGCAGGGGCGCAGCCTTCGCATCATCGTAGCGATCCGGAACCCGAAAACAGAACCGCGCATCGGCGGCCGCGTATTCGGCATAACCGCCGTCGATTGTGTAGCCGGTGAATCGAGCGCGCTCGCAAAGATTTTCGCGGCCCGACTTACAATAGCGGCACTCGCCGCAAGTCCAGCCCAGCCAGGGAAGGCCGATGCGTTCGCCCAGCTCAAACTCGGCCACGCCTTCTCCCACTTCTGCGACGCGACCAACAATTTCGTGTCCTGGAATTAGCGGCAGTTTCGGCGCTGGCAATTCGCCATCTAGAATATGCAGATCGGTGCGACAGACCGCACAAGCGGCAACGCGCACCAGTAACTCACCTTTCCTAGGATGCGGCACGGGCACATCACGCGAAACCAGCGGCTGGCTCGCAGACTCAAGCAGCATCGCACGCATGAATGCCGCTACATCCAAAGGCGGAACCGCGCCAGTTCTATGTCGCTCCCGAGCGGAACAGAACGCGTTTCATCCGCCGGTTTTTGCCGCGACGAAAATAAGGCGGGCGAAACTAAGGTGACTAGCTGCGCTTCAACGTGTTCGTCTTGGAGTTAAAAAACTAACCCGACAGCTAGGGCGCCTTTGTTCCGCCGGCAGGTAAACGCGCGGCCTTCCAATCCATCGCCATTCGAATCCGCGACCGTCCGCTAGGATGGTCGAAAAAAATGAATTCTTCCAGCGGCGTAGGATCGAGCTTGCGATAAGTGCCCAGCTTTAAAGCTACCTTCGCCATTCCATCAGGCTCGCGCGAAGTGTTAAGACCAAACGCATCCGCCTCGCGCTCGACAGTTCGTATCGCCGTATTGATCAGCGGCGTGAGAAGAAATAACACAGTTGCGATGACCAAAAGGATAATGGGGAGTCCGGCGGGATCGCCAATTCCGCGCACGGCCCAGCCTGCACCCCAACGTCGCAACATAAAATTAAACCCGAAACTCGCCGCTGCGAATCCGATCAGGCTAAGAATGCCGAAGCCGTTAATCAGCTTAGTCGTGTGGTTGAGCACGTAATGTCCCATCTCGTGGCCCATCACTTCGCGGATCTCGGCCAGCGTGCATTGCTTAAGCAGGTTATCGTTCAAAGCGATGCGGGTGGTGCCGAGAAAGCCCGATACGTTGGCGCTCACCCGGTTCGATTGGCGGGAAGCATCTACCTCGAACACTTGCGTGACTGGAATCTCGTTTGCGCGCGCCAGCGCCAGGATCGGCTCGCTGATCGAAGGATCCGTCAGTGGTGTGTATTTATTGAAAAGCGGCTCGACATAGACCGGCGCCAGGACCTGACCTAGAGCTAGAAGGAAGGTCGCTACGGCCGCTCCCCAAATCCACCAAGTACGTTGGGCTTTGCGAAAGACCGCATAAAGCACGATCAAAGCAATGATCGATGCTACCAATTGCACAACCAGGGTAACCAATTGTTCCGCGAACCATTGGCTGAAATTTTGAGTGGCCAAGCCATAGGCATGTTCGCGATAGAATTGCTCATAGACTACGAGTGGAAATCCTAGCAGCGCGGTTAGCAACACGAATGGAATAGTGTAAAGCGCGACCTGCATCGCCTTGAAACGCGTCGTTCTTTCCGCAAAATCGCGCATCCGGGCCGAGAGGCCCGAGCGCAAAAGGAAAAGCAGGATAGCAACTGTCATAAGATAATCCCAGAGCAGCAGCCAGTAACCACCTTCAAAGTAAGCGTCCGACTTAGCGCGTTTATCAGCGGGCACAGTATCGAGCCATGCTTGTGTAGCGACAGCCGGATCGGCATCCGGCGGGGTGAGAGACGCCGGCGCGAAGATAGCTGGAGAAGGTTCTTGCGCCTGAACCTTCACATGAGCAGCCAAAAAAAGCGATAGAGCAAGAACAGGGAGGGCAATCAACGATCTCATAAGCGAGGATGGTAGGTGACAGACCTAAAAAGGGAAGCCTGATCGTGGCCCTTTTTTTCGCAACAACGACTGCGGCCTTGCGTTAGCTTTTCAGCAGCGTGAACCAGCAAGCTGACAGTGTTACCCTACTCGAATACGACAGCTACATAACGACGGTGCGACTCGAAACGTTGCTCCGCACAAGCTTGCGGCGCGCGATGGAGG
>DASXNS010000045.1:0-4510 GCA_036494865.1 Chthoniobacterales bacterium
GGGCGGCACACGATCCCGTTCCTGGCGCGTGTCGTGGGCGACCAGGTTCCCGACGACTTCGCTTTTGGAAAGGAACACACGGTCTTTGACCTAACGAATGATAAGGCAAAGGCCGCGCCGCTAATTTGTTTTGAGGATACGATCGGAGAACTGACCCGGCAATTCGTGCTGGGCGGCGCCAATCTGCTCGTGAACGTAACCAACGACGGCTGGTTCCTGCGCTCGGCGGCCTCCCGGCAACACGTCGCGAATGCAATTTTTCGCTGCGTCGAAACCCGCCGGCCGATGGTCCGCGCCGCCAACACCGGCGTGACTTGTTTCGTCAATGAATTCGGGCGGATCACCCAAACGCTCCTGGACGAGAATGGCAGCCAATTTACCGACGGCGTCCTCACTGGCGAAGTCGCAGTTCCCCGCGATGGCGCGCCGACTTTCTACGTCAGGCATGGCGAACTCTTCGCGGACGGCTGTCTCGGCATCTCGCTGCTTCTGCTCGTTTTCCTGAGTCCACGACTCGTTAGGCGAATGCGACCCGATTTTTCATCTTGGTTCCCGCGGCGATCGGAATGACGGTGTCTTCGCGCAAACGATGAAGAACGAATCTGCCATTTACGTCCGCGGATTGCACAAGTCGTACGGAAATTTCGAAGCAGTTAAAGGCATCGATTTCGAAGTGCGGCCGGGCGAAGTCTTCGGTTTGCTCGGCCCGAATGGCGCGGGCAAGACGACGACGGTGGAAATTCTCGAAGGGCTCCGGCCGCGCACGGCGGGCGACGTGCGCGTGCTCGGGCTGGATCCCGACCGGCAGAAGCGCGATCTGAAAGACCGCATCGGCGTTTGCCTGCAAGCGACGAATCTGCCGGATAAAATCCGAGTGACCGAGGCGGTCGAGTTGTTCGCTGCCTTTTACTCACGCAATGCAGACGGCGAGGCGCTGCTGAAGCGACTGCAACTGTGGGAGAAGAAGGACGCCGCTTATGCGACGTTATCCGGCGGACAAAAACAGCGGCTGGCGATAGCGCTGGCATTGATCAATCAGCCGCAGCTTCTTTTTCTGGACGAGCCGACGACCGGCTTGGATCCGCAGGCCCGGCTGGAGATTCGCGATTTGATCGTCGAGCTGCGGCGCGACCAGCGCACCATTTTGATGACGACACATTACATCGAGGAAGCGGAACGGTTGTGCGATAGAGTCGCAATCATTGATTCCGGAAAAATCATCGCGCTCGGCAGTCCGGCGGAGCTGCAGGAGAAAAGCGCCGAGCAATCGTCCATCGCGATTAGGCTGACCCAGCCGTTGCGGAGCCGCGCGGTCCCCGATTTCGCCGAGGCGATCCAGGCGACGATCAGCGACGATGCGCTCGACGTGAAAGTGCGGTCTCGCCATCCGGCGCGCACGCTGGTCGAGCTGGTGAAGTGGATCGATGCGGAAGGTTATGAATTAAACGATGTGCGCCTGAAGCGGCCGACGCTCGAGGATGTCTTCATCGAAATGACGGGAAAGAATTTGCGCGATTAGATGAAGGGATTTCTCGCACTGCTCAAGATCGACCTGAAGCTGGCCGCGCGGAACCGCGGCGTGCTCTTTTTCAATTATCTTTTCCCGCTCATTTTCTTTTTCATGTTCGCGCAGATGTACGACGCGAAGCAGGGCAGCGTCATCCTGGTGGTGGTGACGGCGGTGACGGTCATCGGCATTCTCGGAAACGGACTCTGGGGCGCGGGGATGCGCGCAGTGCAGGAGCGCGAAGAAAATATTCTGCGCCGCTACAAGGTTACGCCGATCACGCCGGTGCCATTGCTTGCCGCGTCGATGATCACCGGCCTGCTGATTTATTTGCCGAGCATTTTACTGATGCTGCTGCTCGCGAGCCGCATCTACGGCATGGCTATTCCACCAAACGTCGGGTCGTATCTGATCTTCGTCTGCATCGCCGCGATCGCGATCCGCTCGGTCGGGCTGATCATCGCCGCGGTCGTCAATTCCAATCAGGAAGCGCAAATCCTGATCAACGTGATTTACATGCCAATGCTGTTGCTGAGCGGCGCGACGATCCCGCTGACGGTCATGCCGGCGTGGCTGCAAACGATCACCCAATTCATCCCGGCGACGTACGTCACCACCGGCGTATCGCGCATTCTGCAAGGCGGCGAATCGCTCGCCCAAAACTGGCGCTCGGTCGCAGCGCTGCTTCTCGCGACAGCGGTCTGCCTCTTCATCGCGACGAAGCTTTTTCGCTGGGAAAAAGAAGAGAAGCTGCGGGCATCGGCAAAACTGTGGGTGCTCGGTGCGCTGCTGCCGTTTTTATTTCTCGGGGTTTACCAAACGTGGAGCAAACAGGAAATCACGAAGGCGAAAATCCTCGCGCGCGAACTGCGGCGCGGCCATCCATGGCTGATCCAAAACGCGCGCATTTTTGTCGGAAACGGCAAAGTGATCGAGAACGGCGCGGTGCTGGTGCGCGAAGGCAAAATCAGCGAAGTTTATCAAGGCGCCTCGCCCGAGGCCAAGACGCTGAACGCGGACAAGGTGGACGCGGCGGGCAAGACATTGCTGCCGGGCTTGATCGACGTGCATGTGCACATCGGAGCGCCCGGCGGTTTTTACGCAGACACTTCCAAGTTCGCCGATCCGAAAAATGCCGAGCATGAACTGGAGGCTTATCTTTACTGCGGCGTGACGAGCGTGCGCAGCGTCGGCGACGCGCTCGATTCGCTCCAAAGATTGCGCCGCACTTTTGACAGCGGCCAAAAGCTCGGGACCGAGCTGCTCTTCTGCGGCCCGCTCTTCACCGCGGAAGGTGGACACGGCACAGAATATTACCGGAATGTGCCGGAGCCGGCGCGCACGAAATTGCTCGCGCAATCGGTGCGCACGCCGAAGACCGCGGACGAGGCGCGCCAGCAAGTCGAAGCGCTCGCGACCGAACACGTCGATGCGATCAAGGCGATTCTCGACGCCGGCGTGCCCGGTTATTCGTTCAATCGTCTGGATGTGAATTTGCTGCACGCCATCGTCGAGGCTGCGCATGCGCATCAACTGCCGGTCGCGGTCCACACGGGCAGCGCCGCCGATGTGGCGGATGCGGTCGCGGCCGGCGCGGACTCGATCGAGCACGGCTCGTTTGCCGATGAAATTCCCGATGCGCTCATCGCGGAAATGAAAACAAAAAACATCGCGCTCGATCCGACTTTGAGTGTGATCGAAGGATTCACCAGCTTCGCCCGTGGCGACACGTCGCTGCTCAATCGTTCTCTCGTGCAACAGGTCACGCCGAAAGATTTGATCGCCGGCACGGAGAACTCGGCGCGCGATCCGAAGCTCGCGCCGATGCGCGAAAGCATCGCGCGTTATCCGATGCACATGGAGATCGGCGCGCGCAATTTGCAGAAAGCCTGGCAAGCCGGCGTCATGCTCGTCACCGGCACCGATGCGGGAAATTTTCTGGTCATGCACGGTCCGACGGTGCAACGCGAAATCGAGCTGTGGGTTGCGGCCGGCATTCCGATTGAAGTCGCGTTGCAAGCAGCGACCGGGAATGCCGCGAGGTTGCTGCGCACGGACGCGCGCGAGGGCACAATCGAAAAAGGCAAGGAAGCGACGCTGCTGCTGGTGGACGGAAATCCGTTGCAGGATGTGAAGGCGCTCTCCGCTGTCTCGGCTGTTTTTATGAAAGGCGAACGCGTCGCGCGCAGCGATTTGTTCGAACAAAAATGATGCGCGCGCGCTATGCTTGGAGTGTCGCGCTGCTCGCGCTGTCGATTTCCACCGTCGGCGCCTACGGCCCGCTCGGTCACGAAATAGTCGGAGCGATCGCCGACCAAAAGCTGGCCAAAACGTCGACCGCACAAAAGATCGCCGGGTTGCTCGAGGGAATTTCGCTGGAGCGGGCCGCGACGATCGCCGATGAAATTAAATCGTGGGACAAGAATGGTCCGGGCGATGCGAAGGCTTACCCGCATTTTCCAAACGCGCCCCGGCTCGACGCGCAGTTGCGCGATTTTTGGCGCGCGAATCAACCAACGCACGATCTCAATTCCGCGATGCCTTCGCATCATTGGTTCCATTACACCGACGTGCCGGTCTCCGGTTCGGAAAAATATGCGGACGGCAAAAGCGGCCGGACGAAATGGGACATTGTTCACATGATGAATTTTTGCATAGGTGTCCTCCAGGGCGATCAGCCGGAAGATAACGCCCGCAAGATTACCAAACCGATTGCGGTTGTTTTGTTGGTCCACTTTGCCGGTGACATCCATCAGCCGCTTCATGTCGGCGCGGAATATTTCGACGGGCAAGGCCACGTCGTGAATCCGGATGAAGGCGCGGATGCGCTCGATGACGAAGGCGGCAATTCGTTGACGCTAAATCTTACCAGCAATGGCGCTGCGGCAGCCGCGCGCCCTCCGAGATTTCACGGTTTCTGGGACAGTGATGCTGTCCTGGCGAATTTTCCGCCGCTGCCGGAAACGATGACGAAGGAAGAAAAATATGCGCGCACGGAAGAAG
>DASXNS010000046.1:0-7932 GCA_036494865.1 Chthoniobacterales bacterium
GTGAGGATCGTCGCAGCAATGCTGGCTGTGATCATCCAGGCCGGGAACGGGCCATCGACCAGCCGTTGCATTCCAGTCCAACTGGCGAAGAGCGCGTAAGTCCAGAATCCGATCGCGGCCAGATGATAGCTGTAAACGGGACGCCCGATCACTTTCGGGATCATATAATAAGCGGTGCCGAGCCCGATCGCGCCGAACCAAAGAAAGAGCAAATTATTCGCGAACCACCAGACGACGGCGGACTGCATCACGCCCTGCACCGGTGTGACGAAGAGCATGACCTGGGCAGCGCCGTAGACCCAGGGGAGCCAGAGAAACGCGCCGAGCAGGTACCATTGCGTGATGTAAATATTATCGCCGCGCCGAAAACGGAACATCAGCATCGCCCACGAAACCACGAGCGAGTAGGCGACGAATAAGACAATCGCGGCATAAGGCGGAAACTCGAGCCACTGATAGCCCGTGCTGTCGCCGGCGAGAATTCCACCCACGCCCAGCAGCACGCCGAGATTCCAAAACGCGCCGCCAGAAATGAGCAGGAGTGGATGCCGCAATGTCGTCCGGCAAAGACGCGCCATGAGCCAAATAGCGGTCCCGATGCCGGCCATCGACGCCCAGCCATAAACCATCACGTTCATGTGCGCTGGCCGAATGCGACCCCAGGTAAGGAAGCTGGAATTCGCCAGCAGATCGGGCGCGTGCAGTTTGAAGGAAGTGAACCCGGCGAGCAGAGTGCCGAGGAGCAGCCAGACGATGGCCGAGGCATAAAAAAACAACACCGGCAAACGGGTGGACGCATCGATCAAGGCGCGCTCCACTTTTTCCACGTCGTGAATCGTCACGTCTGAGTCGGATGTTTTCAGCGCGACGCTTGCCGGCGCTTTCAAAGGAAGATCGGCGGGATTCATCGGGAAAATTTCTTCGAAGGTGGAAAGCTCATGGCGTTTTGCCCCGAACGGGCAGCGGACTGCCGGGCGCGGAAGGCGACGGTGTAACGGACGCCGGCGGACTGGCCGGCGCTTTGGCCGAAGCGGAACCAGGGGCACCGGCAGGCGAGGCAGCTGCTCCCGGTTGGGTGCCGGGCGGCGCGGGCGCTGGATTAGTCGCAGCGGCAGGTTGCCCGCGATTTTCGGAATCGGGTCCGGAAATCGAAGTCGGCTTTGGCGTCGTACTCGCCCGTGGGCTCGCCGATGCCGCGGGCGAGGCCGCCCCCGGCGCTGCGTTCTGCGGCGCGGGTGCCGCGGGTGTTGCAATCGGATTTGCCGGTACGGGGTTTTTCCGCGCGAGCTCGGCAAGAGTTAGTTTCATCGCCTCATCAATCGGAATGCGGACAACGCCTTTATTCTTATCAACCCACGCGTAAGTGGTAAGGGCGGTAGCTGCTTCCTCACGCGCGGTCTTCAATTTTTCCTCGCGCGCCTTGGCCCGTTTTTTTTCGTAAGTGCTTCCGCGGGACGACGCGCCGATCACAGCCAGAACGAGCAGGCCAAAGAAAGCGAACAGCAGCACTACGCCGATCCAAGTTGAAAACATCGGACGCGATTGAAAATCCTGGAGTGATTCGTCGTGCGGCATGTCAGTTAGTCAGGCGAAGCGACTCGAGCAAACGCGGGTCGCGATTCGGAAAGAGCGAAGTCTTGCCGGCAATGCGGAGGTAGAAAAACGCGAGCGTCGCGCCGATTCCGATTAGCGGCATAAAATCCCAGATGCTGATGTGCAATCCCGTGCCGTGAAGCGCGGGCAAAATCACCACGTAAATATCGACCAATTGCATGAAGACCAGCCAGCCGGCAATCAGGCAAAGCTTGCGCGGATTTTTCTTTGGCGCGCGCAGGAGGAGGAGCGCGAACGGCACAAAGAACCGGCCGATGACCAGGAAGAGACTCATCGCATTCCACGACTCAGTGTTTCGCCGAATAAAATATTCTGTCTCTTCCGGCATGTTCGCGTACCAGATGAGCATGTATTGGCTGAAGCCGATGTAAGCCCAGAAAACCACGAACGAGAGCATCCATTTCCCCATGATGTGATAATGCTCCACGGTGACGGTTTCTTTTAAATAACCGGCGCTCCGCAAAGCCGTGATGACCAAAACGAGCAGCGACATCGAGCTGCCGGCCGCGCCCGCGAAAATGTAAACGCCCCACATGGTGGAGAACCAGTGGTAGTCCACACCGAGCAGCCAATCGTAAGCGCCGAAGGTAAGGGCGAGCGCAAAAAGCGGGAGCGCAGTGAACGCCACCTTCCGCATCTTTAAAGTGAAAGCGGGATTTCCATCGCGATCCTGCCGGACCGATAACCGGCGTAACAAGAACGCGGCCGTTGTGAAAAAAACGAAGTAGAGAATCGCGCGCACGAAAAAGAAATTCCAATTCAAATAGCCGCGTTTGCTGTCGAGAATCGGGTCGTGCCCGGGCGGGACGTTCATCCATTCATAAACGTGATGGCGCAAAAGCAGCACTGGGATGAAGAACAGCGCCATCAGCGGCATCAGCATGGCCAGATTTTCCAGCTGACGACGGACCACCACGGACCATTCCGCATCGGTGACGTGGTGGACAATGATCCAGAAAAAAGAACCGGCGAGCAGGGTAAAGAAAAACGCAAAGGCGAAAAGCCAGGAAAAACTGAGTTGGTGCGGATTCACGAACGCGCCGACTGCGCTGAGCGCGAGTCCGGCGAGAGCAAGAAAAGCGAGCAGAATGGACAGACCGGTGAAACGGTTCGCCTCGAAATATTCGCCCTCCGGCACCGGCGCTACGTCAGAACGTTCGCTCATTTTTTTGCGGCCTCCGGTTTCGTCTCAGGTGGCGGCGGCTTATCCAGTTCGGCGCGATGTTCGGGCGGCACGTCCGCTTCCGTCGCGTTCTGACTGCGCTGCAACGCGCGCAAGTAGGAGATGATGGCCCAGCGATCCCCCACCGGGACATTCGGGCCGTAAGCCATCATGGTGTTCTTCCCGTTCGTGATCGTGTTGAAAATTTCTCCGTCCGCCATTTTGCGAATCCGGTCGTCCTGCAACGTGACCACGGTGGCGAGTCCATATTGTTTGGTGATCCCATTTCCCGCCGCCGTTGCGCCATGACAAACCGCGCAATTAATATTGAACCGCTGTTTCCCCCGCTCCATCAAATCGCCCGTCACCGGCACCGGCAATCCAGTTCCCCAGTTCGCCCCCATCTTGCCGGTATTATAATAATCGGTGCCGCCGCTGAACCCAAGGCGGGGCTGGGCATTGATCTCGCCAGCGACCGGCGCCGCGCCGGGAGCGGGTTCGCTTTGCGACTTCGGCATTTCGTAACCCATCGGCACCGTTCCGGCGACCGGAACACGACCGCCGCGGCCGTCGGCAAAAAATCCGAGCGGCGCCTGGGCGCGGACTTTCGGCTGCCGCACCATGTCCGGAAAAACTTCGATCGGCGAGCCGGTGCTTTTTTGTCCGCGAAAACCGAAGACGGCCACGAGCGCGATCCCGAGCAGCAGAAAAATGAGAAAGAATCCGCGCAGCATAATTTAGTCTTCGTGGATGATCGTCACGTGCTGGCCGCCGCTTTGTTCTAAAATTTCGCGCGCCTCCAGCTCGGTGAAACGCGGATCGCGCGCTTCGATCACGAGGAAAAATCCGTCGTTGGTGACGCGGCTGAATCGTTGCCAGTTAAAAACCGGATGATACCAGCGCGGCAAACCGTTCATGATCAGCACTGCGAAAAAGGCCGCGAACGCTGAGAAAAGAATCGTCAGCTCGAACATGATCGGGAAGAACGCGGGCACGGTGTAAAAATTGCGCGGCTTTCCGTGGACGATCAGCGGATAAATGATCGACGACGGCCCGAATTCCAGAACGGTGGCGGTAAGAAGCCCGGTGATTCCGCCGCAAAGCACGACCGCGCTCAGCCATGATTTTCCCAGTCCCATCGCTTCATCCATTCCGTGAATCGGAAACGGCGAATGCACATCCCAGCGTTTGAACCCGGCATCGCGCACGCGTTTCGCGGCCTCGTAAAGCGCGGTGGCGCTGGAATATTCCGCGCCCATTCCGTAGACTTTGTTACCGGAAGGCGTTCTCAATTTCTCTCCTTTCCGCCTGCCGCGACCGGATGGTGCTCAGCAGGCGAAGCGTGATGCGGGTTCGCTTCGGGCAGAACGATCTTCACTTCCGACATCGCGATCATCGGCAGGTAGCGAATGAAAAGAAGGAAGAGGGAAAGGAAAATCCCGAACGTGCCGACGAACGTCCAAATATCGACCCAGGTCGGATAAAACATTCCCCACGACGATGGAAGAAAATCGCGATGCAATCCGCCGACGATGATGATGAAGCGTTCGAACCACATGCCCGCGTTCACGCACATGCAGACAAAATAAACGACGTAGATATTTCGACGGCAGGCTTTGAACCAAAAAAGCTGCGGCGAAAGCGCGTTGCAGAACAACATGCCGACCCACCAGTACCACCAGTAAGGACCGAAGATGCGATTGTAGAACGCGAATTTTTCGTACTGATTGCCGCTGTACCAAGCGACGAAAAATTCCATCGCGTAGGCGTAACTGACGATGGAGCCGGTCAGCAAAATAATCTTCGCCATCTTATCGATGTGCTGCGGCGTGATGATGTCGTGCAATTTGTAAATCGCGCGCGCCGGAATGAGCAGCGTCAACACCATGGCGAATCCGCCGAAGATGGCGCCGGCGACAAAGTAGGGCGGGAAAATCGTGGTGTGCCAGGTCGGGATGATCGAGGTGGCGAAGTCGAAGGAAACGACGCTGTGGACCGAGAGGACCAGCGGCGTGGAAAGACCGGCCAGGAGCAGATACGCCATCTCATAGTGACGCCAGTTGCGATTCGACCCGCGCCATCCGAGCGCGAAGATTCCGTAGAGAAGTTTTTTGACCTTAGTCGTGGCGCGATCGCGCAGCGTAGCCAGATCGGGAATTAATCCGGTGTACCAAAAAAGAACCGAAACGGTGAAATAGGTGGAGACCGCGAACACGTCCCAGAGCAGCGGGCTGCGGAAATTCGGCCAGATGCCGTAGTTGTTTGGGAGCGGCGCGAGATACCACGCCATCCAAACCCGGCCGACGTGGACGCCGGGAAAAATCGCGGCGCAAATCACGGCGAAGAGCGTCATCGCTTCTGCGGAGCGGTTGATCGACGTGCGCCATTTCTGCCGGAGCAAAAACAAGATGGCGGAAATGAGTGTGCCGGCGTGTCCGATACCGATCCAAAAAACGAAGTTGGTGATGTCCCATGCCCAGCCCACCGGATGGTTCAATCCCCAGGTGCCGACCCCGGTGGAAATTTGGTAACCGAGACAGAAGAGCCCGAACATCGCGACCATCGAAGTGATCGCGAACGCGACCCACCACCAGCGGGGCGCACGGGCTTCGATCACGCCGGAAATGCGTTCCGTGATCCAGCTGAAGTTGCGCTTGTTGAGAACCAGCGGCAGTCGCGTCAACGGTTTCTCGACCGAAGCGGACGCTTCGCCCTGGATCACATCTGGAACTGTGGTCGCGCCGTCCATGTTAATTAATGAGCGTTAAGCTGTCATCCCGATTTGCGGAATGCGTCCAGGGCCGGTGAGAGGCCCCTCGCCCGCTGCGCGGCTTGGGATGGTATGGTATTTGGCCCACCCATTTCATCACGGTTTCTCCTCCGGATTTAGCGTTCCCTTATCATGCTGATTAAAATCGTGCGCGGCCTTGCCCTCGCCCTTCGCGCTCTCATGGCCAAGACTTGCCACCGCGATTTTTCCTGCGTCCGGCATCTTCGGATTCGGATTCCTGATCCGCGCCAGATAACTGGTGCGCGTGTTCACATTCAAATATTCGAGCAGCCGATAGTTTCGGTCCTGCTCTTTCATTTTCGAAACGCGGCTCTCCGGATCTCGCACATCGCCGAAGACAATCGCATCCGTCGGGCAGGCTTGCGCGCAGGCAGTCGTGAATGAATCGCGCGGAATGCGCGTGTTGCTCGATGCGCCCGCGTGGACATGCGCCGCGATTTTCGCCTCTTCGATTCGCTGCACGCAATAGGTGCATTTCTCCATCACACCGCGCATCCGCACGGTCACGTTCGGATTTTTCTGCAGCTTCACCGTGTCCGGCGCGCCTTTGTTGGTGAGCGGCCCGAGGTATTCCTGATAGACGGAAAGCAAACCGGCCACTTTCTTTTTGCCGACCGGTCGCTGGTTGTAATCGAAGAAATTAAAGCGGCGCACCTTGAACGGGCAATTATTAGCGCAATAACGAGTGCCGATGCAGCGGTTGTAAGCCATCACGTTGAGGCCATCTTCGCTGTGCACCGTCGCGTTGACCGGACAAACCGTTTCGCAGGGCGCGTTCTCGCAGTGCTGGCACATCATCGGCTCGTGCACGATCTCGGGATTTTCCGGGAACTCGCCTCGATCTTCGTTGAACGGTTTCGCGCTGGCGTAATAACGATCCAGCCGCAGCCAATGCATCGCGCGCCCGTGCGATACCTGAAGTTTTCCGACGATCGGAATGTTGTTTTCGCTTTGGCAGGCGACAATGCACGCGCTGCAACCGGTGCAGACATTCAGATCTACCGACATCCCCCATTGCTGTTCCGCATCCAGCGCCGGGTGACTGTAAATCGACGGCAGCTTGGGCGGCAATTCCTCGTCGCCCGCGATCTTCTTCACGAATTCGTTGTCTGCGCGATAATGCTCGACGGTCGCTTCCCGAACGAGACCACGGCCTTCGATGCTCCAGTGATCCTGCGTGATCGCAAGGGGATAACTGCCAAGCGTGTGCGATGGAGTGGCTGTTGGCGCCGCTTTCGTTTTCCCATTCGGCGTCGCTGTCGGCGCGGTTGTGATCTCGATCCTCTCCACCGTTTTGCCGTCCACGGCGATGAAATGCGGATTGGAACTTGTGCGGAGCAGATAGGCGTTGAAGCCGGCTTCTTCGCCGACGGGCCCAGTCTGTTTGCGACCGTAGCCGAGCGGAATGCTGATCGAATTATCCGCGTGCCCGGGCGAAACGAGAGTCGCGATCACCAGCTCGCGTTTGATTGGTTGTTGCTGCGCGTCCCTCGTCGTTTCGGTGATCGCGATATTGATGAGATCGCCGGTCTTCACGCCGAGATGTTTCGCGAGCACCGGACTCATTAACGCGGCATTGTCCCAGGTGAGTTTGGTGATCGGATCGGGCAATTCCTGCAGCCACCCATTATTAATATAGCGGCCGTCGTCCATCGTATAGCTGCGCGTCAGCACGATCTCGGGTGCATCGAGCGTCGGGTTTGGCGCTGTAGTCCAAAGTGTGTGCGCCACACCACCGGCGTTGTTTGAATTAAATTTCGGCGGTTTATCCTTCAGTGCGATGTGCGAGGCGAAACCGTCCCGAAGGAATCGCGACCATGCCGTTTCGAAATCACCCGGCGGCGCTGTCGCGCGAAAAGTTTCCTGGACCAATTCCGGTCCATCCACCCGCGGCCGGCCGAGCACCGCATTCATCACGTCAAGTTCCGAGAGACCACCGAAAAGCGGAAGAATCATCGGCTGCACCGCGAGATAAGCGCCCTCCGAGGTGAGCGCATCGCCCCACCCTTCCAAATAATGCGCGGCCGGCACGTGCCAGCGGCTCAAGGCCGAAGTCGCGTCTTCATAATAACCAAGCCGCACAACGTCCGGCACTTTTTTCTGGAGATCGGGCCAATCGACCGGCGATCTTGAATCGCGATCCATCGTCAGCCCGCATTGCGCGTTGTAGACCGGATCGCCACCGAAAATGAAAAGCTGTTTGACTCGGCCTGCATTCATTTCCGAGGCAAGCTGCAGGATGCTGTTTGTTTTCGAGTTCCGCGCGAACTCGCGCACAATCAAAGTCGCGCCGACATTTTGGAGCGCTGAATTGATAGCGTAGGCAATCAACTGGACGACGACCGGTTGATGCGAACCGGCCAGG
>DASXNS010000047.1:0-5728 GCA_036494865.1 Chthoniobacterales bacterium
TGGCGCTGAAGCTGGTGCAGCTGGGGCTGAGCGGCGCAGCCATGTTTGGCCCAAACCGCGACGTGCTCCAGCCATCCGACGTCCTGCATAACAAAGCGGTCCTGGTCGAGCGCGGCAGTTTTCGCCCGCCTACCCACGTCAATCTCGACATGCTGGAGAGCGCGTTAGCGAAGTTCAAAGAAGATCCGGCGGTAGCTGACAAACCGATCCTGCCGCTAATGGAACTGACCATGCACAACCTGCTGGCTGGAGGTAAGGACGTGGACCGGCGCGATTTTCTCGCGCGGGCAGAGTTACTCGCCGCCTGTGGCATGACGGTGCTCATCTCCGATTACTTCGAATACTACCGGCTTGCCGCCTATCTCGCCTGGCGGACGAAGGAGCGCATCGGTGTCGTCATGGGACTACCGAGCGTCTCCGAGTTATTCGACGAGAGATATTACGCCCAACTGCCCGGCGGCACGCTCGAGAGTTTTGGACGGCTCTTTAAGAACGACCTGCGAATCTATGTTTATCCTCTGCGGCGTCATGAAGGGGACGAGCTGCAAACCATCCACACTCTTAAGGTAAACCCGGAGTTGCAGCCTCTCTATCAGTACCTGTTAGGCCGCGGCAGTTTCGTTTCGCTCGATAATTTCAACCCGAAATATCTGTCGATCTTTTCGCGTGACGTGCTAAAGCGCATCGCCAGCGGCGACGAGAGTTGGGATCAAATGGTCCCACCGCAAGTGGCCGAGATCATTCGGCAGCGCGGCTTTTTTGGCTACAAAAAGGCCGAGTAACTTGGCGCCTCGGATAGTTCTTGTTCGGCCGCATACTTCCTTACGTCTTGACTAACCTCGATCGGTGCAGCGAAACGCCACGCTAATGTTTCTGTTGCAGGGGTCGGAGAATCAGATCGCCGTGCCAATCAGGATGGGCGATCCCTTTCCGATAAGCATCCAGCGATTCGACCGATGAGTTGACCCGCAGGTTGCTGTAAGTCTGATCCGGATTCTGCCAGCGCTCGTGCCAGTAAATGGCTGCCTTAACCCGCGGATATCGCGTCCGAAAAAGATCGAGGCCCTCGCGGATCCACGCGCCTTTGTTACCGGAGCGCGGGAACTCCCCGGTCGCCCATTCGGCAATCATGATCGGTTTGTCCGGATCGATCCGGCACATTTCCTGGTAAGGCCAATCGACAAGCGATTGGACGTTGGCCCACGGCTCGTCTTTGAATTGCTGGCCGTAAACGCTCATCCCGAGCCAATCGACATAATCGCGACCGGGATAATAGGCGGGCGCGAAATTCCAGGTGTCGAGTGGATAGGAATAGTTGTTGGTATGAAACATCCATTTGATGTTGGTCGCGCCGCGCGCCCGGACGCGATCGACCACGTGCCGATAAGCATTCTTGAAATGCTCCGGTCCTTCCCACTGATCGGGAGTGTCGGCCACCCATTCGTCGGCGCCGTAGAACCAGCCTGACCACGGAAACCAATCGCCATTCATTTCCACTCCGAAAGCGACGATCATCGGCTTGCCGAATGCGCGCGCGCCGTCGCCCCATTTGTCGATGTAAGCGTCCCATTTTCCCTCGATGATTGCGTTGAGGGAAAATTTGTCCGGCCCGTGATTTTGTTCGTAGGGCCGGTCCCAGGGCGACCAAAAAACCAGCGGCATGGAGCCATGCCGCCAGATCACGTTCAGGTTTCTGAGCGGAAAACTTTGCTCACCCCAATAGCTGGAAGAAGCAATGATCGCCTGATGTTTGCCCACCATGCTTTCGAACTCCTCGATCATCTCGAGCGTGACTTCGTCTTCAGCATCGCCGAAATCCATGAACGCTCCGGTGTAAGCGCCGCGCGCCGGCAAAAGAACTTCGACCGGCGCATTTGGATCGCGCGCGATCGATTTAGGCCCGGGTTTGCAGCCGACGCCGCCGCAGCTCAACACAACCGCGCCGACAATCGCGCCGATCGCTCGCAGGAGCGGCGCGCGCGATTCACGCGAAACGGATTTCACGCGCGGACGGGCACGGAGGCCGTGCGTTCCAGTTTTCCCCAGCCGACCAGCGCGCCTTTCACCGCACGCAGGATCGCTTTCCAGATGACGTAACTCAAGAGCGGCCGATAGATCAGCCGCATCGGCAGAATGCGCCACGCCCGAATGATTGGCTCGCCTTCCAGAATGCAAGCCAGCGTCGCCAGGATCACGTCCATGCTGAGAAATGCGATCACGAAAGGCAGGACTGCGCGCCACGCGCCAAAGGGAAGCGACGCGAGCAGGAAAAGATCAACCATGGGCGTGATCGCGACGAGGATGATTTGGAAAAACCAAACGCTCGGCAAACTGAACCAGCCGAGCGCGCGGTAACGCCAGTTGAAGACGATGTCGCGATGTTTCCAAAGACATTGGAGCGTGCCGTAGGCCCAGCGAAAACGCTGGCGGGCGAGGGTGCGCACGGTCTCGGGCGCTTCCGTCCACGCGATCGCTTCCGGGACATAGACGATCCGGTGGTTGCGCTTGTGCAGAGACAAAGTCAGGTCGGTATCCTCGGCCAGCGTTTCAAGAGTGAGACCGCCGGCATCGTCAATCGCCGATTTCCGGATCGCGCTGATCGCGCCGGGCACGACCGTGATGCAATTCCAGCGGGTGTAGGCGCGGCGATCGAGATTGAACCCGCAGGTGTATTCGAGCGCCTGGCATTTCGCGATGAACGTCCGCAGATTTCCCACCTTCGCATGGCCGGAAACCGCGCCGACTTCTTCGTTCGCGAAAGGTTGGACCAAGCGGCGAAGCGTATCGCGCTGGCAATGGGTGTCCGCATCGAGAAAAACCACGATCCCGTTTCGCAGTACCGCGAGGGCGCGCTGCAACGCGGGCGCTTTCCCGCGATTTTCCTGCCGCAACAAACGAATCCGCGAATCATTCGCTGCGATCGCTTCCACTTCTGCGGCAGTCCGATCCTGCGATCCATCGTCTACCACGATCACTTCCAGTTCTCCCGCGTAATCGGTCGCGAGGAGCGCGTGCAACGTGGCGGCGATCACCTTCTCTTCATTATACGCGGCTATGACCACGCTGATCGGTCCGGTAAAATTCCCCGACCAAGTGCGACGAAAACGCGAAGCGAGCCAGATGACAACGAGTGTGCGCAGCACCACCAGCGCGGTGGCGACAATCATGAAGGCCCAAAGAAATTCTTCCGTCGCATGAAAAATGCGAAAGCCCGCGCCGCTCACGAAGCGGCTGAGCGATCGCGCATTTGTTGCTACTTGGGGCATCAACGCATCGCGTGTCGTCCCCAGAAGCGTGCTGAGCGACACGATCGAATCGCCCCGCGTGTTCAGGTATTCGAGAATCCGCGGGAGCGCTTCCACCGTTTGGGCGCGGTCGCCGCCGGCGTCGTGCAGCAAGATGATGCTGCCGTCGCGCCGCTGCTGTTTCACTCGCTGGAGGATAACATCCGCGCCAGGCCGCGCCCAATCCTGCGGATCGATGTTTTCCAAAACAACGAGGTAACCCATGTCCTGCGCGATCTGGAGCGGCACCAGCTCGCTGATTTTCGCCGGACTGGTGTCGGCCGCGTAAGGCGGACGGAAAAGTGTGGTCGAGCGGCCGGTGATTGTCTCGAGGAGAAGCTGGGTGGCGTTGAGTTCGAGGCGAATGTGCTCAGGCCAACAAAGCGCAAGGTTAGGATGGTAATAAGTGTGGTTCCCGATCTCGTGACCCTCCGCCACGATGCGCCTAACGAGTCCTGGATATTGTTCCGCGTTCACGCCGACCAGAAAAAAAGCCGCTTTCACGTTGGCTGCTTTCAGGATGTCGAGAACCTTCGGCGTCCATTCCGGATCGGGCCCGTCATCGAAGGTGATCGCGACCTGGTGAGGATCGCCCGCGCCTTGATGGTAAAGCGTCGGAAACTGCGGGAAGTGCGAATACGAAGCGGTCAGATAACCGTCAGCATCGACTGTCAGCGTGCGAAGACCATCGGACTGAGTTTGGTCAACGGAAACAATTTCGCCCTCGCCGACATCGGCGATCGTGTCGGTGCCTCTGAGAATTTCGAGGAGAGAGCGCGATGCTGGGTCCATTTTAAAATCGCGCGGAACATTGAGCGCATCCCAAATCGAAACGTCTTCCGTTCCGAGCCGATAGATTCCGAAGCCGCCCGCCTTGGCATCACGCACTTCGCGCAGTTGATTTAAAAAGGTGACGACATCGAGAAACCAGACCGAGTGATCCTTGTCCGCGTCTTCATAATAGAAGTAAGGATTATAGTCCGGCGCAGCGATCGTCAGGCCTTCCACTCCTGAGTAACTCGCGCGACTCATCGCTTCGGGAAAACTGATCATCTCCGCTTTTTTTGCGCCGCCGGTCCAATCATAACCGTAACTGCCGAGAACGATGATCCATTGCTTCGTCTCCGCGCCGTCGAGCAGAACGCTTAGCCATCCCTCGAACCAGCGGCGCGACCCGAGCGGACCCGCCGGATCGATGTCGGAAGTTTCGTCGAACAGGAGAGCGACGAAGCGATCGATATTGTCCGAGAGCTCCTCGAAATCGATGTAATCAAGATCCTGTCCGGGCTGCACGCAGAGCCAGAGCTGCTTGTCGTCATAATGGAGCGCGTCGGTAAAGCGATCGAGAAACGCGGTGATATCTTTTTTGTATGCCGGATCGATTTGCTCCCAATCGATCAGCACGCCAGCCGCTTTTGCATCGTTCAAAACCGCCAGCACCTTCTGGATAAATCGGTCCTGCGTTTCGGTTGAGCCATGGGCCAGATTTTCCACCGCTTCCGGTTGCCAGGTATCACCGACCAGATTCGTAAGCAGCGGGAGCAACGCGATCCCTTTGGCGGCAGCCAGCTTCGGGATGCGCTGATCCGCATCAATCTCTAAACCGCCCGACCCGTCGGTCATCGCCATCCACTCCGGGCAAACGTGCGTGATTTGCGCGGCGTGCTGTTCGAGCGAGCTATAACTGTAAGGATCGCCGTTGGTGTAAAAGGCGAGCCGCACTTCGTTGTTCGCCGATTTTTTTCGCGGATGCGCGGCCGGCGAAGGCGCGGGGCCTGCTGGCTTTTTCGAGGCGAGCCGGGCCGCCGCGAATTTCTGCCAGAGCGGCAGATTGGCCAGCGCTTGACCGGCCGGATTCGCTTTTTGCAACGCCTTCAGCTGTCCTTTTAATTGGCGAAGTGAAAACGGAAGATTGAGTTGTGGGGCGACGAAAAGCGTCTGGACGAAAAGAATGGCGCCGAGAAAAACCAGGATGCCGCCGATGAGGAGCGCAAGCCGAAGACGCGGCCAGCGTTTTCCGGCAGGATCGGAGAAAACGAACGGCGTGACTGTGTGCGGTGGACTCTCTTCCATTTAGGAAGGCTAACATTCGTCGCACAATGAAATAAGAAAACCGGTTTTGCCGCCGATGTGGTGGGCAAAACTCAACTAGCGTTTGTCGTCACAATTCGTCTCGAGCAGGAACCTCGCGCTCCGACCGCAGCAAAGTCGTCCGCGGCCGCGATCAGAAATGACTGAAATCGACGTCCGCCAATTTGACGGTGCTGCCGCTCGGGCCCGAGCTGGCGCTGCCCGGGTAGAACCATTCCTGCGCGGTAGAGAGACATCCTTCGGTCGGACAATGAAGAAGAAAACGGCCGCGTTGATCGCGCCTGATATCGATCTGCCGGCCCGTAATAATTTTGCCGCACAGGACACAGAGCCGTTGATCGTCGAGCGAGTAC
>DASXNS010000048.1:0-3925 GCA_036494865.1 Chthoniobacterales bacterium
GGCAACGGTGCGGTTAATGCCCCAGCGGGTCCCCATTTCGCCCCAGTGGAGGATGAATTTTTGGGCGAGGAGTGGCAGGTCTTTCATATATTCAGTCTTTTCTGTCTAGACAGAAATTAGAGAAATACTTGCAGAGATCAATCAAAAAACCGGAATCGCGTTTCCGTCTGAAAATCGGCCGAAAATAATGTTGCGGGCTCGGGATTCGTTCCTATATTGCCCGCTCTCCGCATCAGGTGCGTAGGATGTGCGTGGGGATTTGGACGCGCCGGCCTGTGCGGTTTTTTTGTCGCCCGGATTTGAAGATCGGGCGGCTTTTAATTTAACGAAGATGCCAACAATCAATCAGCTAATTCGCAAGGGACGAAAGAAGGTCTCGGTGAAATCCAAATCACCAGCCCTCAAGAATTGTCCCCAGCGCCGCGGCGTTTGCACGCAGGTCATGACGCGGACGCCGAAGAAGCCGAATTCCGCCCTGCGAAAAGTGGCGAGAGTGCGGTTGACGAATGGCCAGGAAGTGATTGCCTACATTCCCGGCGAAGGACACAACCTGCAGGAGCACTCGATCGTGCTGGTGCGGGGCGGACGGGTGAAGGATTTGCCGGGCGTGCGTTACCACATTGTGCGGGGAACGCTCGATAGCCTCGGGGTGGATGGACGCCGCCGAAGCCGATCGAAATATGGCGCGAAACGCCCCAAAGCCGGCGGTGACGCTGCCAAGGAAAAGGCCAAGAAGTAATTTTTTAGGAAACTGAAAACCGGATCATATGTCTCGCAGGCGGAAAGTTTACAAAAAAGAGGAGAAGCTCGACTCGCGTTACGGCAGTCCCGCGGTCGCGCGCCTCATTTCCACCGTGATGAAACGGGGCAAGAAATCGCTCGCGGAACGGATCGTTTACACCGCGATCGATAAATCGCGGGAAGGCTCGGACGCGGTCGATCCGCTCGAAATCGTCAATAAGGCGCTGGAAAATGTCCGTCCGCGCCTGGAAGTAAAATCGCGCCGGGTCGGTGGCGCTACTTATCAAGTACCGATGGAAGTAACCCCGGCTCGCCAGGTTTCTCTGGCAATGCGCTGGATCGTGCAATACGCCGATAACCGTCGCGGCATGCCGATGGCCGAAGCGCTCGCCGCCGAATTGAAAGACGCCGCGGCCGGCCAGGGCAACGCGATCAAAAAACGCGACGACACCCACAAGATGGCGCAAGCCAATCGCGCCTTCGCTCATTTCCGCTGGTAACTAATTTTCCTGTCATGCCTGCGACGCTCGAACAAAAACCCGCCGCCCCGACGAATCCAAATTCGCCGAACCGGAAGTATCCGCTCGAGCGGACGCGGAACATCGGCATTGCCGCGCACATCGACGCCGGCAAGACGACGCTGACCGAGCGCATTCTTTTTTACACCGGCATGATCCACAAGATCGGCGAGGTGCATGAGGGGAACACCGTGACTGACTGGATGGAGCAGGAACGGGAGCGCGGGATCACGATCACTTCGGCCGCCACTACCTGCGCCTGGATGCAAAAGCCGGAGCCGGACGTCTTCAAGATTTTCGAAGGCATTAAGATGCGGGTGAACATTATCGACACGCCGGGCCACGTGGATTTCACGGCGGAAGTCGAACGCTCCCTGCGTGTGCTCGATGGCGCGATCGCGGTTTTTGACGCGGTCGCAGGCGTGCAGCCGCAATCGGAAACGGTTTGGCGGCAGGCAAACAAATACAACGTTCCGCGCATCGCCTTCATTAATAAGATGGACCGTGTCGGCGCCGATTTTGAGATGTCGATCGACTCGATGCGGAAGAAGCTGGGCGCAAACGCCTGGCCGATTCTGCTTCCACTCGGCAAAGAAGATTATCTGAAGGGTCAGCTCGACGTCATTAATAAGAAGGCTGTCATTTATTCCGAGAGTGAAGACATGGGATCGGTCTACGAAATCACCGACGTGCCCGCTGAGCACAAGGCGATCGTCGACAAAGCCTACAACGATCTCGTGACCGCGATTTCCGATCTCGATGATGAAGTCGGAACAGCTTTCCTGGAAGAAAAGCCGATCACGCCGGAAATGCTGAAAGCCGGTATCCGGCGGCAAACGATCGCGAACAAATTTGTGCCCGTCGTCGGTGGCTCCGCTTTTAAGAACAAGGGCGTGCAGTACCTGGTTGACGCCGTAATCGATTATTTGCCGAGCCCTCTCGACATCCCGCCCGCGGTCGGGATGGAGCCCGACACGCATGAAAGGATGGAAGCGCCGACGAACGACAATGGCACTTTCTGTTCGCTCGCCTTCAAACTTTGGAGCGATCCGTTCGTCGGCAAGTTGGTTTTCTTCCGGGTTTACTCCGGCACCCTTTCCAAGGGCGACACCGTTTACAATCCGCGCACGAACAAGCGCGAGCGGATCAGCCGGCTGATTCAAATTCAGGCCGACAAGCGCGAGGACATCGACACCTGTTATTCCGGCGACATCGCCGCGATCGTCGGGATCAAGAACATCACGACGGGGGATACGCTCTGCGACGAAGATCATCCTATCTTGCTCGAGCCCCCGTCGTTTCCCGATCCGGTTATCTCAATGGCGATCGAGCCGAAGACGAAACAGGACCAGGAAAAGATGGGCGTCGCTTTGCAGCGGTTGTCCGAAGAAGATCCGACTTTCAAGGTCTTCACCCACGAAGACACCGGCCAGACCATCATCGCTGGAATGGGCGAACTGCACTTAGAAATCATTCGCGATCGCATGTTCCGCGAGTTCAAAGTGGATGCGAACGCGGGCAAGCCACAGATCGCGTATCGCGAGACGATCACCGCTCCGGCTGACGGCGAAGGCAAGCTGATCAAGCAATCGGGTGGTCGCGGTCAATACGGCCACGTCATCATCAAGACGCATCCGAACGAACGCGGCAAAGGCATCACCATTGAGAACAAGGTGGTGGGCGGAAATATTCCGAAGGAGTACATTCCGGCCTGCAAGAAAGGCATCGAAGAAGCGGTGCTCAATGGCGTCGTCGGCGGCTACCAGGTGATCGATGCGCACATCGATATCGTTGACGGCTCGTATCACGATGTCGATTCGAATGAACTCGCGTTCAAGCTCGCGGCAATTTTCGCGGTGAAGGACGCTTTCAAAAAGGCGAAGCCAGTTCTGCTCGAGCCGATCATGAAAGTGGAGAACATGACGCCCGAGGAATATCAGGGCGACATTCTTGGCGATTTGAATCGCCGCCGCGGCAAAATTGGCGCGATCGAATCGAAAGGAAATTTAACGGCGGTCCAGGCGGAAGTGCCGCTCGCGGAAATGTTCGGTTACGCCACCGCTATTCGCTCACTTTCAAAGGGCCGTTCGAGTTACTCGATGGAGCCATCGCATTTCGAACAGGTGCCGGCGCAGCTCGTCGCGGCCGTTCTGGATCAGAAGGAAACTAAATGACGAACGGTCAACGCATCCGCATTCGCTTGAAGGCATTCGACCATCGCATGCTCGATCAATCCGCGATCGACATCGTGGAGACGGCGAAGCGCACCGGCGCGCGGGTGGCGGGGCCAATTCCGCTGCCGACCTTGATCGAAAAATTTACGGTGAACCGTTCCCCGCACGTCGACAAAAAGTCGATGGACCAATTTGAAATTCGGACGCACAAACGCCTGCTCGACATCATCGAGCCGACCGCGAAAACGGTCGACGAGTTAAAGAAACTAAACTTGCCGGCGGGCGTGGATATTACGATCAAGATTTAGCGGTCTCAGTTTTCACAATTTGCAAACCAGCGATCATGAGCATCGGCCTACTAGGACAAAAAATCGGCATGACCAGCGTTTACGACGCGAACGGTCGGATGCGTCCTGTGACCGTGATCGCGGCGGGCGATAACGTGCTCCTGCGCCGGGTCACAGCGGAGAACGACGGTTACTCGGCGGTCAA
>DASXNS010000049.1:0-2161 GCA_036494865.1 Chthoniobacterales bacterium
CGCTCAAGATGAAAACCGGCGTGCTGTATTGGCGGGCAATGCGCGCGGCCTCGATCGCAATGTAAAAACAATCTTCCACCGTCGCGGCGGCGAGAACTACCCGCGGACTGTCGCCGTGTCCGCCGAAAATCGCCTGATGCAGATCGCTCTGCTCGACGTTTGTCGGCAAGCCGGTGCTCGGCCCGCCGCGCTGCACATTAATAATAATGAGCGGCATCTCGGCCATCGAAGCCCAGCCGATCGCTTCCGTCTTTAGCGAGATGCCGGGGCCGGCGCTGCCCGTTACGGCAAGATATCCGGAGAAGGAGAAACCGAGCGCCATCGAGACGGCGCTGAGTTCGTCCTCGGCCTGGACAAAAGTTCCGCCATATTTCGGCAGCTCGCGCCGCAAAATTTCCATCACCGACGACCAGGGCGTGATCGGGTAACCAGCGCCGTAGCGCACGCCCGCCGCGATCAATCCGTAGGCGAGCGCCTGATTGCCGTCCATCGTGATCTGCGCGCGATCGCCTTCTCTCGGAACGCTCGTCTCGAACTGATATTGCTTCGTCAGAACATTACCGACCGGATAACCGTAGCCCGCGGTGAACGCCATGATCGCGGTGTTGACGATGCTCTCATCCTTGCCGGTAAATTTTTCCTTGATCAGCGTCGTCAGTTTCTCGACGTCGAGATGGAAAATTTTCGCGATCAAACCGAGAACGAAAATGTTTTTGCCTTTGTCCTTCGCCGTTCCACCGAGTGCTTCGACGGTGAGGCCCGTGATTGGCACACCGACATAAACAAAACGTTTGTCGTCGAGGTCCGGCTCGACATTGTCCGAATCGTAAAGGAGGACGCCGCCGTCTTTCAAAAAGCCGATGTGGTCCTGATAACTGTGTTGATAAAACGCGACGAGAAAATCGGCTTCATCACCGGCGGAGAGGACTTCGCCGGTTCCCATCCGGACTTGGAAAATGGAAGGCCCGCCGGAAATCGTCGCCGGAATCGTCATGTAAGTCATCACTTCCTGAGCGCTCCGGCCGGCTAGTCTCGCGAGAAAAGCGCCCGCGCTTTGAATGCCGTCCTGCGAATTCCCCGCGAGACGAATTACGGCGTCGTTGATATTCTCCGGCCGCAGATCCGCGCGGTCCGCCGGCGGAGCGGCTGATTGAACAGTCGCGGCCGAACCCCGAGGCGCGGTTGGATCTTCTGCGCTGTTCGGCGCGTTGGCTTCTGGCGTTGTGGAGGTCTCATTCACGCTGCGGTCACACTATCAAGAGAGCGGCAGGAATCCACCGAGAAAACGTCCGCTCTCACCTCTTCCTTCACTCTGCGATCAAGGTGGTGAGTTTCAGATTGACCGCATCGACCAGGCCCTGGTCGGTCAACTTCAACGCCGGAATTGGCGATAGGCTCAGGAAGGAAAGCGACATGAAGGGCGCATCAAGTCCGCAACCGAATCGCACCGCCGCGGCCTTCAATTCCAGAATTTTATCGATGACAAATTCGAGCGGCTGATCGGAAACCAAGCCCGCGATTGGCAATGGAAGCGACGCTTCGATTTTTCCGTCAACCACTGCCACCTGGCCGCCGCGCATTTTTTCGAGCGCGCGTATCGCCGCCACGATATCGGCGTCGCTTACGCCCACGACTACGACATTATGCGCGTCGTGCGCGACGGTGGAACCGAGCGCACCACGTTTCAGCCCGAAGCCGCGCACGAATCCCACCCCGACATTTCCAGTCGCGCGATGCCGCTCGACTACGACGAGCTTAAGAATGTCGCGTTCGAGATCGGAAACAATTTGCCCATCAAGAATCTTCGGCGTCTCGAGAATTTCTTTCGTCACAATCTGATCCGGGACGATTTCGATCACCCTGATTTTTCTGGCGCCGTTTGCCTGGACTTCGAAATCTTCGAGCGGACGAAAACTTAAATTCATCGTGCTGCGCGGCTGTTCCGCGCTGCGATTTTCGTCGCGAAGGTAATTCCCGTTTTCCGCCACCAGCGCACCTTTCTTGTAAACCTGCTTGATCTGAAACTTCGCGAGGTCGTCGAAAACAATGAAGTCCGCCCAATAGCGCGGCGCGATCGCTCCATGATTCTTGAGCCGGTAATACCGCGCATTGTTGATTGTGCCCATTTGAATCGCCGTCATCGGATCCACCCCGTGTTCCA
>DASXNS010000050.1:0-4229 GCA_036494865.1 Chthoniobacterales bacterium
CGATGGATCTCGAGCGTGAAAAAGGAATAACCATCCGCGCAAAAAATGCCGCTTTTCAGTGGAAGGGCTATCGGATCAACATCGTCGATACGCCCGGCCACGCGGATTTTGGGGGCGAGGTAGAGCGAATCATGAAAATGGTGGACGGCGTGCTCCTGGTCGTCGATGCGCATGATGGGCCGCAGGCGCAAACGCGTTTCGTTTTGCGCAAGGCACTGGAAAACAAAGCCAAGCCGATCGTCGTCATCAACAAGATCGACCGCGAAAATGCGCGGCCGCACAAAGTGCTCGATCTGGTCTTCGATCTTTTTGTGGAGCTGAAGGCCACCGACGAGCAACTCGATTTTCCGATCATTTATGCCAGCGCGAAAAACGGGTTTGCGATGCGCGAGCTGCACGAGAACAGCGAAGACATGACGCCGCTTTTTCAAGCGATCGTGCAGCATGTCCCGCCCCCATCCGTTTCACCGGAGCCGTTTTTTCAAATGCTGGTTTCGAATCTCGACTACAGCGATTACCTGGGACGCATCGCTCTGGGCCGCATCGTGAGCGGGCGCGTCAGCGTGGGAGATTCGATCGTTTGCATTCACCGCGATGGACGGCGGGAGCGCGCGAATGTGACCGGTCTTTTTACTTTCGCCGGGATGGGGCAGGTGGAGTTGAAACATGCCAGCGTCGGCGACATCATCGGGCTGACCGGCTTTGAAGAGGTTTACATCGGTGAAACGTTGACCGATCGCGAGGAGCATCCGCCGCTTCAATTCGTCGATATCGATCCGCCGACGATTCGGATGCGCATTCTGGTTAACGATTCGCCTTTCGCGGGACGTGATGGAAAATTTGTGACCGCGCGTCACGTGCGCGAGCGCCTGATCCGCGAGACGCGCGGGAATGTTTCGCTTCAGGTCAAGGACACGGAAGTCGCGGGCGCCTTTGAGATAAATGCGCGCGGCGAAATGCAGATCGCGATTCTGGTGGAGCAAATGCGGCGCGAAGGATACGAAGTGATGGTTTCGCGCCCGGAAGTGATTTATCAGCGCGATGAGAACGGCGCGCTGCTCGAGCCGATCGAGAATCTCTACGTTGAAGTGCCTAACGAGAATCTCGGCGATGTTTTGCAATCGATGGCCGCGCGCAAAGGCGAGATCGTGAGCATGGATCATCATGCCACTCGAGTTTCGGTCGAGGCCACCATTCCGACGCGAGGCTTGATTGGATTTGAAAGCGACCTGGTGAATTTAACTCGCGGCGAAGGTTTGATGAGTCATCTCTTTAAGGAATACGCGCCATTCAAGGGCGAGCTCGAGGGGCGGAATCGCGGCGTGATGGTTTCGATGGAGCCGGGCACCAGCACCGCTTACGCGCTTAACAACATTCAGGCTCGCGGAAAACTGTTCATCGGCCCGCAGGAGGAAATTTATGCCGGCATGATCGTCGGCGAAAACGCGCGCCCCGAAGATTTGCCGGTCAATCCTTGCAAGGCAAAGCACCTTACGAATATGCGCAGCCAGGGCGACGGGAAAGGCATTCAACTCGAAGCGCCATTGCGGATGACATTGGAGCGCGCGATTGAATACATCAGCGCGGATGAATTTGTGGAAGCAACGCCCAAGTCGCTCCGTCTCCGCAAGCGGATTCTCGATCCGACCGCACGGAAACGTGCCCAGAACGCGGCCTAAAAAGCCTGGTAGTGTCTAACTTTGCGATTAAACGCGGTTGTCATCCTGAGCCGGGCAGACGGCGAATGACTTCGCAATTGCAACCTTCACTAAAGTGATCCGGTGTGTCCTAATTCAAAAAAGAACACCGGCTAGATCCTTCCCTCCTTGACAAAAACCGCAGAAAGCGGTTCAATGAGATCGTTGGTTTGTCTCCTCGATCAACATTCTTTTCGAGGCGTTCCGGTTCCCGAGTTTATCGCGAGCGCAGGTTTGTCCGGCAATTTCTAGAATTCCCATTTTATGGCGGGACACAGCAAGTGGTCCAAGGTCAAGCGCTTTAAAGGCGCGCTCGATACCAAGCGTGGCGCGCTTTTCAGCAAGCTTTCGCGCGAAATTACCATCGCCGCGAAAATCGGCGGCGGTGATCCCGATGCGAACGCGCGCCTCCGCAGCGCCATTCTTTCAGCGCGCGGCCAGAGCATGCCTAACGACAACATCGAGCGCGCCATCCGGCGCGGCACCGGTGAAGGCATGGAAGCGCAGCATTTCGATGAAATTGTTTACGAAGGCTACGCGCCCGGCGGCGTCGCGGTGATCGTGGAAGCGGCCACCGATAACAAGAACCGGACCGCAGCCGAGATCCGTAGAATCTTCAGTAAGAATGATGGCAACCTCGCAACCAGCGGCAGCGTCTCCTACATGTTTCACAAGAAAGGCCGGATCACTGTGCCCCGGGGCGCGATCGGGGAAGAGCGGATTTTCGAGCTGGCCTTGGAGGCAGGCGTTCAGGAGTTGACAACCGAGGAGGAACAGTATGTTATTACTACCTCCCACGATCAGCTCTATGCAGTAGCTGAGGCGCTCAAACAGGCGGGCGTCACCACCGATGGGCAAAAGTTTACTTTCATTCCCGATACGACAGTTCCGGTCAACGATGAGGCAGTCGCGCTGCAGATCTTGCGCTTGTGCGACAGTCTCGAAGAAGACGATGACGTGCAAAGCGTCTATTCCAATTTAGATATTCCCGACGAACTGCTGGCGAAATTGCCAGCCTAGAAAACGCCCGCACTGCCGGGCCGGCAATGCTGAGATGATCTCTCTATTTTATGAGCGAAGAAACCGATAACCAGCCACCGCTGGAAACAGGCGCCGCGGAACGCCCCCGGCGTCCGCGCAGAAGATTTCCACGCCGGCACAATGGTCCCCGTGGACATGGAGGTCCGCCTCCGCAACGCGGCGACTTGGATGGACCGGCGGACCGGGAGACCGGCGACGGCCTGCCCAGCATGTCGGGTGGCGAAGGCGAACAGCGTTCTTATCAGCCCGGCGATCAATCGACCGGCACGGAAGGCGAATCGCGCAATCGGGGCTTGTCTCAAAATGGCGAGATCGAGCGCGAACCGGAATTTGGCGACGGCGTTATCGAGATTTCGGGCAAAGGTTTTGGGTTCCTGCGCGACGCGAAACGCAATTTCGTCCAGACACCGAATGATATTTTCGTGACGCCGGAGATCGTGCGCCGTTTCGGATTGCGCGATGGAATGTGGATTTATGGCGAGACCCGGCGTGGCAATCGCGGGCCGCAACTTATCCGGCTGAACAAAATAAACGAGGACGAGCCGACCAAGTACCAAGGGCTCCGGCCGTTTGAAGAATTAACCACGATCAATCCGAACCGGCGGATCAAGCTCGAGACCGTGCCGGATCGGTACACGACCCGGATCATGGATTTGATGACGCCGCTCGGGATGGGACAGCGCGGTTTGATCGTTGCGCCTCCGCGCACGGGCAAGACGACATTGCTCCATCATATCGCCGACGCGGTGGTCAAGAATCATCCGGAGATGAAGCTAATCATTCTTCTCGTCGACGAACGTCCGGAAGAAGTGACGGATTTCCGGCGCTCCTGCCCGCAGGCGGAAATCATGGCGAGTTCGAACGACAGCGACATCAAGAGTCATACGCGCATTGCCCAGCTCGCGGTCGAGCGGGCGAAGCGTCTGGTCGAGGCTGGCAAGGATGTTTTCATTTTGCTCGATTCGATTACGCGCACGGCCCGCGCTTTCAATAACGCCACTGGCGGCGGCGGCCGCACCATGAGTGGCGGCATCGACGCGCGCGCGATGGAAATTCCGAGAAAGCTTTTCTCCGCCGCGCGCAATACCGAGGAAGCCGGCTCGCTCACCATCGTGGCGACCGCGTTAATCGAAACCGGCAGCCGGATGGATGAACTTATTTTCCAGGAATTCAAAGGCACCGGAAATATGGAGATGGTGCTCGATCGCAAAATCAGCGATCAGCGCATTTACCCGGCGGTGGACATATTTCTTTCCGGCACTCGCCGCGAAGAATTACTCATGCAGCCGTGGGAGCTGGAAAAAATCAACATGATCCGGCGCGGTCTCGCGGGACATAAGCCCGGTGAAGCAATCGAGCGTCTGCTCATGTTCGTGAAAAAATTTCCGACGAACACCCAGATGTTGAAGGAAATCCCCGGTTAAGATTTCTTTGGTCATCCCCAGTCGCGAAGATGGCCAGGGATCTCACATCCGCAGTTTCGATTTCCGA
>DASXNS010000051.1:0-3169 GCA_036494865.1 Chthoniobacterales bacterium
GGCCAATTGCGAAATCACGACGCTGGATTCGACGAACAACATTGTCTTCGATCGGGACGGCAGCCGGGTAGCACTGCTCGGGGTGCACAATCTGATCGTCGTTCGGACGTCGGATGCGGTTCTCATTTGCCATCGTCATCAGGCCGAGAAGATCAAGAACCTTGTCGGTAAACTTCCGGAGGGATTGCAGTGAGCGGCTGGACGATCAGGAGGCGCATCCTCGGTATCGATTTCGGCCGGGCGCGAATCGGCATCGCCGTTTCGGATGAGCTCGGTCTGCTGGCCCATCCGGTGGAAACGATTCCGGCGGCACGCGGCGAAGCGGCGAAGCGAATCGCTGAAATCGTGCGCGAAAAAAATGTGGAGCGAGTCGTAGTCGGGTTGCCGCGACACATGAACGGCAGCGTCGGCGAAGCGGCGAAAGAAGCCCTGGAGTTCGCGGCGAAATTACGGGCGTCGCTTCCTTGCCAGGTGATCACTTGGGATGAGCGTCTCAGCACCATGGCGGCGAATCGCGCCTTGCGCGAAGGCGGGCATAAGACGCGGGATTCGCGCGGCTATGTTGATCAGGTGGCGGCGCAAATCATTTTGCAGAGCTATCTCGACGGCTTGGAGAACGCGAACGTTCCGGGCCCGCAGGAAAACGTCTCGCCTAACGAATAGATGCCCTCGCGGCTCAAGCTGATCGTTTCCTACGACGGCGCGCCATTTGCCGGATGGCAGAGCCAGGTGAACGGCAACACGATTCAAGACCGCCTCGAACAAGCTTTCCATCTCATTTGTTCCAAGCCGCTCCGGGTGCATGGTGCAGGTAGAACCGACGCGGGCGTGCACGGGCTCGCTCAATGCGCGCACGTCGATGTGCCCGATCGCAGATACACAGCGGCGCGATGGATTCAGGCGCTCAATGGAGTTTTACCGCCATCCATCCGCATTATGCGCTGTCGCTACGTCCCGGCCACTTTTCACGCCCGATTTTCCGCCACCGGAAAAACGTATCGCTACCGGATCTGGAACGGGCCGGTGCTGCCTCCGTTCGAAAGCGGTCGGGCCTGGCACGTCATCAATCCGCTCGACACCGAAGCCATCGCCAAGGCGGCGCAACAATTCCACGGCAAGCACGATTTCGCGGGATTCGCGGCGAATCGCGGAAGGCGAAATGAAAGCACGATCCGATCGATCAGCGCAGTCCGGGTGAAGCGAATCGGCCCGCGTCTCTCGATTGAATTTGAGGGCGACGGCTTCCTTTACAAAATGGTGCGAATAATGGTCGGAACGCTGGTTCGCATTGGATCGAAACAAATTCCAGCGGGGGAAATCACGGCGCGGCTTGGCTCGCCGGCGAGGGGAAATTCAAGCGCGCGCACGGCAGCGCCAGCCGCGGGATTATTTCTTGTCCGTGTACGGTACTAACCTTGCTTTCCCGGTTTGTGCCCTCGTGCGCGAGCCCGAGCGCATGGAGTGGCAGAAGACCTGCTTTCTAGAATTTATAATGACGCTATCTGACGCGCCCGTTCCAGCACTCAACGTACGGCGAGGATTCTATCGTCGCAGCGTTGCGTGGCTTTTTAGCCAGCGACATTTTCATCTCAAGCTTCTTTCCGGCACGGCTGTCGGCATTGTCGTCATCACATTTCTGGCTGGGATTTTTCTCTTCGTCACGATTCGGCATCATCAGCAGGAAACTCTGCGATCCCACACCATCGATGTGATGCGGTTGAGCGGAATTATCGAGAACGACATTGCCGGACTTGAGAGTGGCCACCGCGGCTTTCTTTTGACCGGAGAAAAAGCCTACCTGGAGCCATTCGAACAGCAACGAGCGCTCATTAAAGAGCGAGTCGAATCATTAACGCAACTGATTCTCGACAGCCCGCGCCAAAGAAAACGGGTAATGAAAATACAGGAAATCGTGCAGAAGTGGCTGGACACTGTGGCGTTGCCACAAATCGCAGCACGACGCGGCGGAACGGATCCCAACATCAATGAGGTCGCGGCCGGCTCCGATGCTTTCCTTGGCGTTTCCTTGCTCAATCAAGCGCGCGAAATTCTCCAGTCGCTCCAGAACGAGGAGCAGATCGTTTTGAACCAGCGAATGCGCGAGCAGGAATGGGCCGCCCAATCGACTCAAATCCTGGATTTCCTGACAAAGCTGGAGCGCTCCCTGATTGAAATGCAAAAGGAGAAGCGCGGTTTTCTCCTAACCGGCGACAACAGCTTTGCGGAAGCTTACAAGAACGCGGCTGCCGATTTTTATACTTACCACGGTTATCTTTCCATCCTGATCGCGAATTCCCCCGAGCAATCCGATTCCCTCAGCAACGTCCGCAAGACGGTCGAACGATGGATGGCTACGTCGGTGACACCGGAGATGGAAGCGAAACGCAACGGCAAAGAGCTCGCTAATCGCGCCGCGAATAGCGTCGAGGATGCGTTGATGTCGGAAATCCGGCAAACGCTCGCGACTCTGGAACGGAACGAGGTGGGGCTTTACGAGCTGCGTTCCAGTGCCGGGAATCGCGCACGGATCATTAAGACTACGGCGCTGGCTATTCTCTGCGTTTTTGCGGTTGGGCTGCTGGTTGTTTCGAACAGCTACAGTTTCGTTTTGGTGCGGCGACAACTGGCGAAACTCGAAGGAGTCGAAACGCGGATCCGCTCCATCATCGAAAATATTCTGGACGGCATGATCACGGTGGATGCCGACGGTGTGATCCGCTCGATGAACCCCGCGGCGGAAAAAATGTTCGGCTGCATTAATAACGAAATGGTCGGCCACACTTTCACCAAACTCGTTCCGAAATGTTACGGAAACGAACTGGAAGCGCAGCCGGTCGCTTGCGCTTGGGACGATCTTGCCCGGCGCACCGGCAGCACTACCCTGGCGGTGGGCCGCACTCGCCGGCACACGACTTTTTCGATCGAGATTTCTCTGAGCGAAATGGTAGTTGACCGCCAGAAACTTTATGTTGCCATGATCCGCGACGTGACGGAACGAAAACGATTCGAACGGGACATCGCCGCGGATAAAGAAAGTCTGGCGATCACTCTGCGTTCCATCGGTGACGGCGTCATCACCACCGACGTGCAGGGCAAGGTCATCATGATCAATAACGCCGGCGAAAATCTCACCGGCTGGTCTTCCCGCGAAGCCATCGGTCAGCCGCTT
>DASXNS010000052.1:0-5270 GCA_036494865.1 Chthoniobacterales bacterium
AGGCTACCTACAAGAAGAAGCCGCCTGCCTCTTGTTACAACGCGGCTAAGAAACATAAGATCACATCCTATCATCGCATTAACACGGTCGATGAGATGCGAACCTGCCTTGCGGATGGTTATCCGTTTGTCTTCGGCTTTACTGTCTATGCCTCCTTCGAGTCGGCAGCGGTGGCGAAATCGGGCGCGCTCAATATGCCGAAGCCAAAGGAAAAAACGGTAGGAGGCCATGCCGTCGCCGCGGTAGGTTACAATGACGCCCAGAAACGCTTCCTGATTCGCAACTCCTGGAATACCGACTGGGGCATGAAAGGATACTTCACCATGCCTTACGCCTACCTGTCGAACAGGAACCTCTCCGACGACTTCTGGACAATCCGCTCTTCCGAAGAAGGCTAGGTAAAAAGCGCGCCGCTATTTTACTTCGATCGCTTTTTCCAGCAGAGGCAAGACCGAGGCGAGCGCTTGATCGGTGCGCGCGTGAACCTTAAGCAGAGGCTCGCGGGCGGAAACTGTTTCGCCGATTTTTTTGATTTCCGAAAGGCCAACTGCAAAATCGATCGAGTCCTCGGCCTGAGTCCGGCCAGCGCCGAGAAACACCGATGCGCGGCCGAGCAGCTCGGCATCCATTTTTTTTATCTTTCCGCCCACGGGCGAAAGGAGCGGATGAATGATCGGTGCGCGGTGCACCTCCCCGATTTTCTCCAGGGCCGAGGCGTCCCCGTCCTGCGCGTAAACCAGCGAGATAAATTTTCGCCAGGCTGTCCCATCGCTGAGCCAGTCCGCCATTTGTTGGCGCGGCGTGGTGGAAACCTGCTCCGCCAGATCGAGCACCAGATCGATCACATCCTGCGGACCGCGGCCTTGTAAGATGTCCACGCATTCCGCCACTTCCAGCGCATTGCCGACGGAACGCCCGAGCGGTTCGTCCATCCGGCTGAGCAGATGCGAAACCGTTACTCCCATTAGCTTCCCGACTTTTGTCATCGCAGTCGCCAGCTCCTTCGCTTCCGCGCGCGTTTTCATGAACGCGCCCCGGCCGAATTTCACATCGAGCACCAGGCGATCGAGATTTTCCGCCAGCTTTTTGCTCATGATGCTCGCCACGATCAACGCCTGCGAAGGCACGGTCCCGGTCACGTCGCGCAACGCGTAAAGCTTTTTGTCCGCCGGGCAGATGTCCGCTCTTTGCCCGATGATGAAAACACCGATGCTCTTGAGCTGGGCGAGGGCGCGGTGTTCGTCGATGTAAACGTTGAACCCGGGAATGCTCTCGAGTTTATCGAGCGTGCCGCCGGTGATGCCGAGACCGCGCCCGGAAATCATCGGCACCCAGACGCCGTCGCAGGCCAGGAGCGGCGCGAGCACCAGCGAAGTCTTGTCGCCGATGCCGCCGGTGGAATGCTTGTCCACTTTCGGCGGGGAATCCGCCGGATACTCCAGCACCCGCCCGCTCTCCATCATCGCAGTGGTCAGATGGTGCGTTTCGGCCGGCGTCATTCCGCGAAAAAAAACCGCCATCGCCCATGCGCTCATTTGGGCGTCGGCGATTTGCCCGTGGGTGAATCCGGCGACGAGGTAGCTGATTTCCTCCGCGCTCAGTTCCTTACCTTCGCGTTTTTTTTCGATCAAGCTCGGAACGTGCATTCGTATCAAACCAGCATTCGCCGTTCCCCGGTCTTTGTCATCCTGGGCGGAGCGAAGGATTTCTCGATCGTTTCTTCGGCGCATTTATCTGGCTCAGAAATGAACTCCCCACCGGCCAACGATCCGGAAGCTGGAAAAATTCGCTCAGCGTCGCAGCCACGTCCGCAAACGTTTCCCGTGTCCCGAGGTTTCGCGTTTCAGAAGAGTGCAGGGCGAAAAGAGGAACCTGTTCCCGAGTATGGTCTGTCCCCGGATGAATCGGATCGTTTCCATGATCCGCAGTGATGATGACAAGATCCTCCGGCCGAATTTTGGAAATGAACTGGCCTAACCAGTGGTCGAATTCTTCCAGAGCGCGCGCATAACCGGCCAGGTCGCGGCGATGCCCATGGAGCATGTCGAAATCCACCAGGTTCGCGAAGAGCAATCCGCTCTCCAGATTTTCCCAGAGCGCGCCGATCCGCTCCATCCCTTCGGCGTTACTGGCGGTCGGGAAAGATTCGCTGATGCCCTGGCCCGCGAAGATGTCGCTGATCTTTCCGACGCCAATCACCGGCAATTTTTCCTTGCTTACCGCATCGAGAATCGTCCGCGGCGGTTTGATCGAGAAATCGTGACGGCGCGGCGTCCGGATAAATTTCCCTTCCGCGCCAGCAAAGGGACGCGCGATCACGCGGCCGATCCGAAACGAATCGGAATGTTTTCTTGCCACCCGGCAAATATCGTAAAGGCGCTCGATCGCGATCACCTCCTCGTGCGCGGCGACCTGGAGAACGGAATCAGCCGAGGTATAAAGAATCGGCTTGCCCGTGCGGAGGTGTTCGGCTCCGAGTTTCTCGAGAATCGCGGTGCCGCTGCACGCGTAGTTGCCGATGAATTCGACGCCAGCTTCGCGCTCCACCGCATCTACCAGTTCGTCCGGGAAGCGTTCGTAAACTGCGAACGGCGCCTTCAAAATCACGCCGGCAATTTCCCAATGGCCGGTCGTCGTATCCTTGCCGGCAGAGCGTTCCTGCATTTTGCCGAATTTGGCGAGATACGGCCGCGCTTCATCGGTTCGCAATCGCTCGACGACTTCGCCCAAGCCGAGCCGGCAAAGATTTGGCAACTGCAGGTGCACCGCCTGCTCGGCAATGTGAGCAAGTGTGTTTGCGCCGGCGTCTCCGTACTGCGCCGCATCCGGCGCGTCGCCCACTCCGACGCTGTCGAGCACGAGAAGCAGCGCGCGCACTTGCCGCTACAACCCAATCGGGTGCCAGGCCGTTTTCATCTCCACCGTGTCGAGAATCCAATACGGATTTTCCGCTTCCGCGCTGCGCCAGCCCGCGCCCGCGAGATCGCGCCGGATGTAACGCTTCACGTTCAACGCGCCGCCGCGTTGCAGTTCGCGCGAAATCTTTTCATCGCCGGAAGCATCGACGATCGCGTTGATATCCATGTGGGTGGCGAAATGCGGCGCGAGTTCCGCGCGATCGCCCGCCAGAATATTCACTACCCCGCTCGGCAAATCGCTCGTGGCGATGATCTCGGAAAATGTGAGCGCCGGCAGCGGACTTTTCGCGGAGGCGAGGACGACGGCGGTGTTGCCGGATGAAATCACCGGCGCGACTAACGAGACCAGGGCGAGCAGGGAAGATTCGTCAGGGCAAACAATCGCCACTACCCCGGTCGGCTCCGGCATGGTGAAATTAAAATGCGAACTCGCCACTGGATTCACCGAGCTGAAAATCTGGCCGAACTTGTCCGTCCATCCGGCGTAATGAACGAGGCGATCAATCGTTTGCAGAATTTCGCCGCGCGCTTGCGCGGGCGGGCCGCCATCCGCGCGGGAAAGTTCGTCGCGCAATTCTCCCTGGCGCTTTTCCAGCATCTCCGCGGCGCGATACAAAATCTGGCCGCGCAAATACGCACTTTGCTTCGACCACGTGCCAAACGCGTTTCGGGCCGCAGTCACCGCATCTCGAAAATCCTTTCGCGATGCACGGCAATAATTTGCCAGGAACGCCCGATCGCTGCCGCGCGCGGCCACGACACGTCCATTTTCGCCGCGGACAAATTTTCCGCCGATAAACAGCTTGTAGGTTTTCTGAACTTCAAGCCGGGTCCCGTTTTTTGCCACGAGGTGAGGATTGCGCATTGGGCAAAAAAAGAAAATGCTAAACCGCAGTCATTCTCCTTGTGGAAAAATCAGAGAAAATTTTCGTGGCCGGTCACCGCGGTCTGGCGGGGAGCGCGCTCCTGCGCGAGCTGCAGGGCGCGGGCTTCGGGAACGTGGTCACGCGTGATCGCTCCGAGCTTGACCTGAGAAACGCGGCGGCAGTCGGCCGTTTTTTTTCGGAGGAGAAACCGGAGGTCGTGATCTTCGCCGCCGCCAGAGTGGGCGGGATCAAGGCGAACAATGATCTGCCGGTGGAATTTCTGCTCGACAATATTGAGATGCAGAACAACGTCATTCGCGCCGCGCACGAAACTGGCGCGCGAAAGCTTTTGTTCCTTGGCAGTTCCTGCATTTATCCGAAGCACGCGCCGCAGCCAATCCCGGAGAGTGCGCTCCTCACCGGGCCGCTCGAGCCGACCAACGAATCCTACGCGATCGCGAAGATCGCCGGGGTTCGCCTTTGCCAAGCTTACGCGCGCGAGTACGGCGCGAATTTTATTTCGGCGATGCCAACGAATCTTTACGGGCCTAACGACAACTTCGATTTGCTTTCCTCGCATGCCCTCGCCGCGCTTCTGCGCAAAGCACACAATGCAAAAAAAGGAGGCGAGCGCGAACTTCTGGTCTGGGGCTCGGGCCTGCCGCGGCGCGAATTTCTCCACGCGGAGGATCTCGCCACCGCCTGCATTTTTCTGCTCGAGAATTACGAGAGTCCCGAGATAATCAACGTCGGTTCTGGCGAAGACATTTCCATTCGCGAATTAGCGGAGCTGATTTGCGACGTGGTGGGATTCCAGGGAGAGCTCGCCTGGGATTCGAGCAAACCGGATGGCACGCCGCGCAAATTGCTCGATGTCTCAAAAATCCACGGGCTCGGCTGGCGTCACACCATTCCGTTGCGCGAAGGAATCGCGCGGACTTATCAGTGGTTCTTGCAGAATCCGCCGCAAGAAGCGATGCAGCGATAATGAAAAAACTTCGCGTCGGCGTGGTCGGCGTCGGGCACATCGGGAAAAATCACGCCCGGCTTTATGCCGAACTTTCCAGCGTGCAATTTACCGCCATCTTCGACGGCGACGCGGCCAGGGCTGGCACGCTGGCTGCCGAATTCGGTGTCCACGCCGCCGCCTCTCTCGACGAGTTTGCGACTCTGGTGGATGCCGCTTCGATCGCGACACCAACGAATACGCATTTCGCCATCGCGCGGCAATTGCTGGTGAGCGGGAAACATTTGCTGGTCGAAAAACCGATCGCGGAGAACACCGCGCATGCGACCGAATTAGCGGAGCTGGCCGCGCAGCGCGGACTCGTTCTGCAAGTGGGCCACGTGGAACGCTTCAACCCGGTTTTGAGCGCGTTGGAAAAAAGTCTGACAAGCCCGCGTTTCATCGAGGCGCACCGGCTTTCCTCTTTTCCAAATCGCAGCAATGACATCGGCGTGGTCCTCGACCTGATGATCCACGATC